>JAZFUA010000116.1:0-6556 GCA_036446975.1 Dehalococcoidales bacterium | reverse complement strand
GCAACTTTTTACGAGAAGGGAATGACCAAGGAAGAATACCTGGCTGAACCTTGGGTTGCCGAACCTTTCCGCCGGGCTGATTGCTGCCTGGTTAGTGACGGGGGTCGTGCCTTCATCGTCACTACCGCTGAGCGGGCCAAGGACCTCAAACAACCCGTGGTCTATATCGCCGGTATGGGCCAAAATCATCATACGTCAGATGTAGCCCAATCAGATCATAATGCCGGCCCCACAGGAGCCCAAAAATCTGGAGAAAGGGCACTTAAAATGGCTGGCATAACCATCGATGATATAGATGCCGCTGAGATTTATGACTGTTTTACTTACACAGTAGAGTTGACTATGCAGAGTTACGGTTTCTTTGAGCCGGGCGGAGGAAAGGACTTTTTTAAGGACGGACGCACCGGGCCTGGAGGCGAGTTCCCGGTAAATACTTCGGGCGGCTTGCTTTCAGAAGTCTACTACATGGGATTCACTCCCCTTACCGAGGCTGTAATGCAGCTGAGAGGCCAGTGCGGGGAACGGCAAATCAAGGACCCCAAATATATTCTTTCAAGTAGCAACGGTGGCATCCTTCAAACCCATGGCACCATAATATTAAGGAGGTAGTTGAATGACACAGGAATATCGCAAACCTTTACCGGGAGTTGATGCTGTAACTGAACCGTTTTGGAATGCCTGCAAGCAACATGAGCTTAAAATGCAGAAATGCTTACAATGCGGAGAGTTTATTTACCCTGCCAGTCCGATGTGTCCACACTGCCAGAGTTTTGAGTCTGAGTGGGTAAAACTCAGTGGTAAAGGGAGTGTGTATAGTTATATTATCGTACGCCGGGCTACTAATCCCGCTTTTGCCGAAGAAGTTCCCTATACCGTTGCCATTATTGAAACCGAAGAGGGGCCACGGATTACTTCCAATGTCATTGGGATTAAACCGGAAGACGTGCGGGTCGATATGCCTGTAGAGGTGGTCTTCGAAGACGTAACTCCGGAAGTCTCCTTACACAAATTTAAACCCGTGGCTTAGCTCATTATCACCCCGGCAGGGCTATGATGGAAGCTTATATCAGGGACAGTGGGAAATCCGCAGATACCCATGTCCCTGTTTGTCCCTGATTTGCTTTAACGGGGTTGTTAAACAGGAACATTTCCGGTTATAAGGCACCATTTTACAGGATTAATTCTTAAAAGGAGTCTGCAAATGGACTTTGCTTTATCGGCACAAGAGGAAGCCTTTCGAAAAGAGGTTAGCGATTGGCTGGATACCAACATGAAGGAGATAAGCCAGCGACGGAGCCGGCAAGATGCTCTGGCCGGAGAAAGAGACCCGGATGAACTTCAGGAGTTCACACGCTGGTGGCATAAAAAACTATATGATGCCGGCTTTGTTGGCATAACCTGGCCGAAGGAATACGGAGGGCGTGGTGCCACCCTGATGGAGCAGGTGATATTCAATCAAGAGATGGCTAAGCATCGAGCACCAGGTGGTGTCGGTGGTCTGGGTACCGGTTGGGCCGGACCAACTATCATGGCTGCCGGTACCGAAGAGCAGAAGAAACGCTTCCTCCCCAAGATACTCAGTGGTGAAGATGTCTGGTGCCAGGCTTTTTCTGAACCTGAAGCTGGCTCCGATCTGGCCAACTGCCAGACCCGGGCAGTGGAGGATGGCGATGACTACATCATCAATGGGCAGAAGGTCTGGACAACAGGAGGTATGAGGGCTGATTGGGCGATTCTCCTGGCAAAAACAGACTTCGACTCTGAAACTCCCAGACACAGGACATTCAGCTATTTTCTTATGGACATGCATTCTCCCGGTGTTACCGTTCGCCCGTTACGCGAGATAACCGGAGCCGCCGCCTTTGGCGAAACATTTCTTGATGATGTGCGTATTCCAAAGAGCTTAATGGTCGGTGATAAAAACAATGGCTGGTATATATCCATGGGCACCCTTGAATTTGAAAGGTCGAATTCAAGCTCTGCTATTCAATATCTGAACACCATCACAAACCTTATTGAGTTGGCTCAGAAGATGGAACACCATGGCCAGCCCCTCTCCAAAGAACCAATGACTCGACAAAAAATAGCCCAGTTTTATATTGAAGCCAATGTTGGGAAGTATATCGGTCTGCGTGCTCTGACGCGTCAGCTTCGAGGACAGACACCCGGACCCGAAAGCGCGGTTGGCAGCCTCCTGATGATGGAGTTAAGCCAGCGTATTGACGACTTCGCCATGTACCTTCAGGGGCCCTATAGTCAACTTGTGAGGGGCTCAAAACATGCCATCAATAACGGTGCCTGGGTCAGAAGCTTTCTTGCTTCGCGGGGTAGAACCCTGGCAACTGGTACCTCCGAGATAAAGCGAAATATTATTGCCCAGAGAACTCTGGGATTGCCCAGGTATACCCAGTAAAGGAGCGAATTATCATGAATTTTGAACTTGATGAAGAACAGATCATGTTAAAAACTGCGGCTCGTGACTTCCTTGAGAAGGAATGTCCCAAGAAATTGGTCAGAGAAATGATGGAAGATGAGGAAGGCTATTCCGGGGAGCTCTGGAAGAAGATTGCTGACCTGGGTTGGCTGGGGCTGACCTTTCCCGAAGAATATGATGGGGTCGGCAGTAGTTTCCTGGACCTGGTAGTACTGTTGGAGGAGTGCGGCCGGGCTTTATTACCCTGTCCTTTTATGCCTACAGTAGTGCTGACGGGCCATCCAATTCTGGCTGCTGGCACTGATGAGCAAAAAAAATACTTCCTTCCCCAAATAGCCGGTGGCGGGATGATTCTGTCTCTGGCACTTATGGAAGCCAGCGGTGATTTTGAGGCTTCGGACATTGCCGTCACGGCTACTCCTTCCGGCGATAATTTCATTATCAACGGGATGAAGCTTTTTGTTCCTAACGCTCATATTGCGGACTATCTCCTCTGTGTGACCAGAACGAATGACGCTTCCAATAAGGAAGAAGGGATTACTCTTTTCCTGGTGGATGCCAGGACAGACGGCATCCAAATAGAGGTATTGAAAACCTTGACCGGTGAGAAATTGTGTGAAGTTGTTTTCAATAATGTGACTGTTCCGGCAAAGAATATATTAGGGGAACCGGACCGGGGTTGGTCGATAATGAAGAGAGTTCTGGTAGAGGCTCAAGTGGCTGAGTGTGCCTGGATGGTAGGCGGTGCCCGTTGGGCCATGGAAACATCTATTGAGTATGCCAAGATGAGAATAGCCTTTGATCGTCCTATAGGCAGCTTTCAGGCAATCCAGCACAAGCTGGCCAACATGGCTGTGGAGGTAGAAGGGGCAACTTCTATTATGTACTACGCTGCCTGGACAATAATGGAAAACGACTCTGATATGGCCCTGGCTGCCTCTATGGCCAAGTCCTGGTGCGGTGAAACTTACAAGCACGCCACTTTTGACGGCATCCAGATACATGGTGGTATGGGCTATACCTGGGACCACGATATGCACCTCTATCTCAAGCGGGCCAAGGCCTGCGAGGTCACCTTCGGTGATAGCGATTATCATCGTGAGAAGGTAGCCCAACTGCTTAATATATAGGTTATACTTCCTCAGAACGGCTATCTTCGCAAGGCTTTAGCCGAAACTCTTATTAATTTTTTCTGTCACCCTACTCACTTTGTTCTCAATTAACAATTCAAGCGAGAGAAGTTTTTACCATCTCTGCTCAAGCCGGTCCTGACGGAGCAGCAAGCAAGGAGTCATTAGCACAATTCCGAGAGCCGGGACGAGTGGAATTGGACTGATAATAACGGGGCACGCCTTGTCTCTGTAGTGGGCCAGGTATGTGGTGAGGAACGCCGCCTCCGGGAAGAAAAGACCATTGCCAGTTGATGCGAATCAACGCTCGGGAGAGCATTCAACCCCCGTCATAAGACCAATAATACCTGTGAACGAATTGCCGCTGTCAATGCCCCGGTAACGGCCAAATTATGTTTGCTTCCACTAATCCGCACCGAATAGCATCAGGTTTTTTCAATGTTGCAAATATAGCCCAGCCCTGTCCGAAAAGTCTGCCGTTTTAAGAACCAGCCAGGGCGTTTAAAAGTTTAATTCACGATTTCAAGAAGAGATTCTTCAATTATTTCCAAACTTCCGTCTGTAAACTCTATAGGGCGTCCGTAATCATCAACTTCAATAGTCCCGCATCCCTTGAATATAATTGTTTCACCTTTTATCACTTTGCCCGTTTTACCTTCGTGCTCGCCTCCAGTTACCCTGATTCTATCCCCTGCGTCCATACTTCACCCCCAAAAGGGATTATATCATTAAATTTATATATCCGGTGTCAGGCGGGGGAAGAAGGTCGTGTTGCTTTATGTCGTAGAGACAAATCGGGGTGAGAGGACTTGAACCTCCGACCTCAGCGTCCCAAACGCTGCGCGCTAGCCGACTGCGCCACACCCCGCTAAAGTTTAACCTATGCCTTATCTTTAGCTATTTTCTCCATAAGACGGTCGTATTCCTTGTCTACCCTGTCCTGGATAAACTGTATACTGTCATCAGAGAGATGTCGGAACCTGCCCTGTAATTTAAGATAGTCCTGCACCGGCTTACGCCTGGGGGTGTTAACACTTATCTTATATTTACCATCCTCTATTTCATAAAGGGGAAATACGCCGGTCTGCACGGCCAGGCGGCCAAGTTCAATTCCGATTTCAGCCGCAGAACGCCAGCCGACGGGACAAACGGAGAAAATATGGAGATAGGCCGGTCCGTCTACAGCTATCGCCTTGGTCACCTTGTCCATCAGATCAAAAGGATAGCTGGGGCTGGCGGTAGCGATATAAGGTATATCGTGGGCAGCTACGATCGCCAGCATATTTTTCTTCCAGGTAATCTGACCGATGCTATGCTTACCCGCCGGGGCTGTCGTTGTCGAAGCGCCGTAAGGGGTAGATGAAGAACGCTGTATTCCGGTATTCATATAGGCCTCATTATCCCAGCAAATATAGGTAAAATTATGTCCTCTCTCCAGTGCTCCGGAGAGGGCCTGGAGCCCGATATCACTGGTGCCGCCATCACCGGCTGAAGCTATCACGTGTATTTCCTGGTCAGGCTTCTTGCCTTTTTTCATCAATATCTTAACGCCGGCTTCCACTCCGGAGGCAACCGCAGCTGTATTTTCAAAAAGAGTATGAATCCAGGGGGTTTTCCAGGAAGTCCAGGGAAGCTGGGAGGCGACAATTTCCATACACCCGGTGGCGGCAACGTGAATTACATTAGGCCCGGCAACCTTGGCCACCAGCCTTACCGCCAGGGCTTCAACACACCCAATGCAAGCGCGATGCCCCGGAGGGAAATATTCTTCTTTGGGTACCTGTCTTTTACCGAAAGCTATTGTATCTGCCATTATTCCCTTACTCCGTATATTTCAAATTCAACTCCGCTTCCATCACGAGCGAGTTCTATACCCCGGTTGATTATCTCTTCAAACCCGGCCACAGTAACATCCCGTCCCCCCAGTCCACCCACTATGTTTGTAATCTTCGGCCTCTTGTCTTCGTTATACAGGGCCGACCTGACCTCCGAGCAAACCGGTCCGGCCTGCCCGCCCAGGGAAAGTGCCCGGTCAAAGACAACCAGGATTTCAGTATCCCGAACTGCCTGACGCAGTTCAGCCGTCGGGAAAGGCCGCCAGAGGCGCAACCTGACCAGACCGACATCTTTACCGTCGTCTCTCATTTTGTCAATCGTCCCCATTGCCGTCTCGCTGAAACTCCCCATAGTCATCAACAGTACTTTGGCTCCTTCAGTGCGGTAGGTTTCCACCGGAGAATACTGGCGCCCGAAAACATCGGCAAATTCCTTCCAGCTTTTCAGGATAACATCCTTGGAAGCTACCAGGTTTTCTTCCTGGGCCTTCCTGGTCTCCGAGTAGATTACCGGCGGGGCGAAGGCTCCCATCGTTACCGGCTTCACCGGGTCCAGAGGCAGAGGATAATTAAAGGCAGGGAGAAACCTGTCAACTTCTTCCTGGTCCGGTATGAAAATAGGCTCAACCATATGGGAAAGGTGAAACCCGTCCAGGTGAATCATAACCGGAAGCAGAACGCTGCTGTCCTCACCGATTCGGAAAGCGCAAAGAACACTGTCAAGAACTTCCTGTCCATTTTCGGCAAATATCTGAATCCAGCCGGTATCACGCACCGACATAACATCCGAGTGGTCACCCCAGACGCTTAAAGGTGCGGATAAAGCCCGGTTAGCTACTGTCATAATTATCGGCAACTGCATTGATGCCGCCACATAGAGCACTTCGTGCATTAACTCCAGTCCCTGTCCGGCAGTGGCCGTAAAGGACCGGGCACCCGCTGCCGAGGCTCCCAGACAGGCGCTCATTGCCGAATGCTCTGACTCAACCGGAATATAGGCAGCATCAAGCTCGCCATTGGCTACCAGTTCCGCCAGGTGCTCGACGATATGGGTCTGGGGAGTTATCGGATAGGCAGCTACAACATCAACATCAGCCAGTCTGACTGCCTCACCAATTGCCAGCGAAACCTCCATTCCTACCCTTTTAGCCACTATA
>JAZFUA010000115.1:0-5900 GCA_036446975.1 Dehalococcoidales bacterium | reverse complement strand
CACGTCGGCTACGCCTCCTCGCAATGACATCCCCAACTAAAACCGGATACTATGGAAGTGGAACGATATACATGAGGTATTTATTGCTTGTTCATAAGCCAGTTTGCCTTTTTGTAGCCTAACTGAGCCGATTAAGGCTATAATGAGTCAGGTATCAGACAGGAGGAGTAAGCGAAAATGGCCCGAATCGAAATCAAACTGCCCGGGAAATTTAATTTCTCAACTACAATCCCCATCCGTATCAGCGACATTAATCAGGGAGGGCATCTGAGTTGGGATTCCATGTTTCGTATTCTGGACGAAGCCAGTATCCAGTTCTGGAGCAGTTTGGACTATCCGGAGATGGAAGGGGATAGAGTTTCACGTATCACGGTAGATGCCGGTATCAATTACAAGCGACAGGCCTATCACGGGCAGACGCTCAGAGTGGAAATTGCGGCCAGTGAATTTACTGATAAAAGCTTTGACCTGGTATTTAGAGTTACCGAGGTGGATAGCGGGGATGAAATAGCCAGGGCAAAGACGGGTGTTCTCTGCTACGATTATCAGAACGAGAAAGTGATGCCAATTCCAGAAGAGTTGAGGAATAAGCTAGCAGGGTAAAACCAATGGATAATTAGAACTTTTCCTTTGTGAGAATTGCGTTCTACGCTTAGTCTTCAGGGGTGAGATTTAAGGGGCTTTTTTCTGGGGGGATTACCTGGTTGGGGATGACAAGCCAGGGTCGGGTTGTAATAATATAATGGTAAGGGCCGTTATCTTCGACCGTAATCCGGCTAAAACCAGCCGTTTTAATGAGGTCGACTATCTGGCCTTCACTGAGCCTTTGCTCCATCGGGGGACCCATTCGCGTCAGTTTTCTCTTCCAGTCAAAGATAACCAGCCACCCTTCGGGGCGAAGCATTTTTTTAGCATTCTCCAGCGCCCTGACCGGCTCGGGAAGATGGACAACCACCAGGCCAAAGAAAACGATGTCGGCGCATTGCTCACAGAGAACGGCCTCCTCGGCATTACCCGTCATCAATATCAGGTTGTCCAGACCTTCTCCGTCAGCCAGGTCTCTCAGGTTCTCTATGGCCTCGGTATTTTGGTCAACTCCGTAAAGTCTGCCCTTTTCACCGATGATTCTGGCCGCCGGCAGAGCAAAGAAGCCTCCACCGCAGCCAACATCCACAAAGGTGAAACCGGGCATTAAGCCAATCCTGGCGAGGATAGCCTCGGGGTCCTGATACTTTCTTCTTTCCGGGTCATTGGCCGGTCTGAACGGACTCATTTCTTCTTCGGGGACTCCGATATTAGATTCAGGGGTTATCCGAGTATAGCATGTTACCAATACCAGGCGGGGGTTTCCCCTTAATACCTTAATAAAGGTAAGGGCGATACAGGGGGAACAGGGATAAACGGAATAATATAAATAATGCTTTAACAGGAACTGCTATAATTCAGTGGAGATGACCGATAAACTCAGAAAGAGACCCCGGTGGTCCATGTGCGGTGAGTGTTGCAGGGCACCCGTTATTATGGTTACAAAGCCCGCAGACTACCGGCGATGGATACGCCAGGGACGGTCTGATATCCTTCACTATGCTTCGGAACCTCCATCACAGGGTTATGGTGATCTTGGGGTAGACATAAGGGCCAGCGAATGGTCTGACCATTGCCCCTTTATTCAGAAAACCGGCGATTGCCAACATATCTGCACGATTTATGATACCAGGCCGAAAGTATGCAAGCAATTTCGTTGCGAATGGGCCTACGGGGCCGGCAAAAAAGGAATACCTTTCAAGACCGACAGTGGCTGGACTGACAAAGCCAAGCAACTGGGGTATGGACAGACTAATAATCGTAGTCTTAGCAAAAGCTAGCCCAGGCTATCATTTATACTCACTTTTACTAGAACTATCGGTTGGCCTGCCCCGATACAGGATACCACTCCTTAAACTGGAGTTTCCTGTATTGCCAGCCTATGGTTCGGTTTTAAAGGGCAGCGCTCCAACAATAATTGAGGTAGCAGCTTCCTGGCTAAGATGCTCGGCATTAAGAACCATGTCATAGCTCATTGGGTTTTCCAGTTCAGCCTGAAAATATCTCTTGATAAATTCACGCCGGCCTCCGTCAGAGCGGGCTATCTCACGTTTGGCACTCTCTTCGTCTACTTCCAGGCTTTCCATAACACTCTTCAAGCGCATCTCAAGCGGGGCAACCACCAAGACGTGAAGGACTCTCGGATAGTCTTTCAAGATGAACTGACTGCCCCGTCCGCAGATTACAATCGACTTGCTCCCGGCCAGTTCCTTGATGATAGACTTCAATCCTACCAAATAGCGGGTATCGCCGAGAGATACTTCCCAGGTGGGCACATAAACACCTTCATAGCCGCCACCAACGGAATAGCCACTGCCTATGGTATGACCGCGTCCCAGGGCTTCTGCAACGCGTCCCAGGAATGTTCCCGGCAGCATCTCCTTGGCTATTACATCCTCTGTCTTCGTATTTAGCAGTTCAGCTACTTTGGCGATGATTTCCCGGTCAACATAATCGGTGTTAAGCTTATCGGCAACCATTTTCCCTATTTCAGGGGCGCCACTTCCTAATTGACCACGAATTGTCACTACAGACATTCAGTGCCTCCTTGTTGTGGTTGGCCATTGGGGGCGATTACCACACTTTTCACTTCACCTGTCTCAACATTAGTTAAAACATGTGTTTCATGACATTCACTTTCAAACAGAAGGCTGAAACGGTTAAGACTTTTTCAGGTATTAATGCTTGAGTATAGGTCTCCTTCAGGGGTTTGTCAATATCCGAAAAGGGAAATTTTCAGGAAATAGAAAGTGAGAGAAATTCGGCCCGAATTGCTTCAGCCCGTTTTTGCGTTTCCCGACCATGACGAAAAAATCCGGTGGAAAAAAGCAGCTGGTAAATTATCAAGTATTGGGGAGCTCTTGAAATTAAGGGCTTGTTGACGGGTATTACAATCCAGCTAATTTAAGACTGATACACGGCCACAAAGCCTGAAGCACTATAGGCAACGGAAGACTTGTGGCCGTGTATTATTATCATCATCATATTTGGTCGCGTGGAGAAGTTTAGCTGTTAAGAATCGCCATAGCTTCTTCTCTATATGCATCCATCAGGTAAGGTATTCCGGTTACCCTGGTGCATTCGTCGGTCAGAGACATAAGCTCGCGGCGGGTGATAACCGGCACATTGAAGCACCTGGCGCCTGCCATTAACTGTTGCAGGCCAATTTGTATTTTCTGACTGTAACTGTAAATACCGATGGCGCCTAAGGGGATATTGTCAATCTCATCAGCACCGACAAGGTTTTTAACCTCTTCGTAATTAACGAATATTTCTTCAACAGTTGCCCCGAACTGTCCTACCGTGTTGGGTAGTTTGCCGTCCTTCATCCAAAGGGCGATATTTTTACCAACCATACCCGGAATCATCAGAGCGCGTCCCATACAGACTGCTTTTACAAACGGAGCGCCGAGAGCAAGCGCCTTGAAAACGCCGTCCTCGCTGCTGAAGCCGCCGGCCACGGCAATATCAGGTACCTTTTCTCCGTTGTCAGCCAGCTTCTTGCAAAACTCGTAAGCAGCCGCGTGCAGGTAAAGACTGGGCATGCCCCACTCTTCCATCATTCTCCAGGGGCTCATACCGGTACCGCCGGGAGCCCCGTCAATTGTCAGCAGGTCAATTTTTGCCCTGGAACTCCACTTGATAGCCATTGCCAATTCACGGAGTCCGTAAGCGCCGGTCTTCAAGGTGATGCGTTTGAAACCAAGGTCACGCAGGCGCTGTACTTCAGCAAAGAATCCTTCTTCATCGACGAAACCGAGGCGGCTGTGACGCTCAAATTCCTTGATAGCGCCATCTTTAAAGGCGGCCTGGTTTACCGAATTGGACGGATCCGGGGTAACGATATAGCCGCGCTTCTGCAATTCCAGAGCCCTCTCCAGGCTGTCGACTTTAATCTCTCCGCCGATACACTTGGCGCCCTGCCCCCACTTCAGTTCGATTGTGTCCAGACCGTGTTTTTTCTGCACATATTCGGCGACACCCAGACGGGTATCTTCAACGTTCATCTGTACCAGGATTTCACCGTATCCCTGGTGGTAACGCCGGTAGATTTCAATCCTGCGGTCCATATCCGGAGCTAATGTAACTTTACCCTTAGCATCTCGCTCAAGAAGGGGGTCTATACCGCAGACATTTTCTCCGCATACCAGAGTAACGCCGCTGATAGCGGCACCGATTGCAAAGTGTTCCCAGTTCTTGCGGGCAATCTCGGTGGAACCGAGCGCCCCGGTAAAGATGGGTGTCTGCAATTTTACCTTGATATCCCAGCCATATTCGGTTTCAGTATCCACCACCGGGAAGATGGCCGTGTCCGGGTCACCAACCACTCCCTCCGGCAGACCGTTGGCACCCAGGGCATAACCCTGTATATTAAGGTGGGAATAATCTACCGGATAATCCTTGTCTCCTCCGGCGGTAATATCCCCAAAGGGTCCGGGGTAAATGAGTTCACGGCCACGGAATGTAGCCTTGAATATCTCGCAATTTCCTGTGCAGCCGTCCAGGCAGCGGGTACAAATCCCGCTCATTGGCGAGACACTCCGGGAACGGTTGGTGGTGCGGGTAGCTTCATTTGCGTTTGGTCTTTGCAGATTCAATTTTAGTTTCTCCTTTCGATACTTTCTTTTTTATACTAAATACTTATCAAGAGGCTGCTTAAGGGCTCCGGATTGCCGTTTCAGCTTCTCTCATCACAGGTCTGGTTAAAAGATACCAGCTCATGGTATTCAACCAGGGTACTCATAGCGTGGCTTTCACTCCCGATTCCTAATTCCAGGGCTGCCGCAACCGGATTCAGCCCGCCGATGAGCACTATTCCCACGCGGTTAACGTCTACAGGTATCTCGCAAACTGGCTCGCTGACATTTCCCATCAGGATAATCCCGCCGATACCTACGGCTGCTAGTTTCCTGGCTATTTCCATGGTTAAAAGTTGGCAAACAGCCGGGATTTCCCGGAAATTAGCCAGAATCTCACCGTTACCAGTCTCGTTCACCAGGTTTACCGAAGTCATACCTGCTCTGATAAATATTTCTGATGGATCCAGGGAACTACCCGAATAATGAATAAGCTCAACAAAACGAAGCGGCTTGTTATTGCTCATCTGGAGGACACCGCCGAATTTTGAGTTGACGGGCACTCCGGCTTTAAGTAAAGCCCCGTTTATCGCTATAGAGCAAACCGTGGCAAAGCCTACCATTCCTTCCGGAACGAGTACATCTCCAATTCTTTCACCACCATCCGCTATTTTCACTTTGTTACTCACGCAAAGTTCCGACTGAAATACGGGCTTCATCGCCCTGAGGGCATTATTAAAGCTACCCTGAGGGAAAAAGGATATGTTTACCGGAATGGAGCCTTTGAGCGTATCAGGATTGAAATCGGTGCGAAAAGCCAGCGTTTCAATCTTGGATATTGCCAGGCCCACTTTATCGCCGACCAGGGCCCGGCGCAATTCCATCAAACCCTGCTGGGTGATGGTACGGCCGTCCCGGTATCTCTCCATGCGGGTCAGACCCCTTTCGTCCATAAACCGCAAATGATAGCGTACAGACCCTTCTTCAAGCCTGATGCCTATATCCTGAAGTTTCTTGGCGATAATTCTTGAACCCAGTGGTTTTTTTGAGTCTTCGAGGACTTTCAGGATGTGAAACTGTTTCTGTCCAATGTCGTGATTTTCAATACTCATAGTATAAACAACAAGCGGTAGCCGTATGCCGATGCTCTATTACTCTACACAACCAGGATATAGTTGTCAATATGTCACAATGATTATTTTTTGTAACATATAATAAGGTAAAAAAGGAAAGGCTTTT
>JAZFUA010000114.1:0-6570 GCA_036446975.1 Dehalococcoidales bacterium | reverse complement strand
TATACAGCTCCTATCGTCTCAAGTACCCGATGAAAAGGGTTGGCAAGAGGGGAGAAGGGAAGTGGCAGAGGATTTCCTGGGATGAAGCCCTGGATACTATTGCCACAAGGTTGCAAGAGATAAAGGATAAGCATGGCGCTGAGAGCATAGTTTACGCCTGGGGTACCGGCAGGGTAAATGACAATGTTCCCTTTAAGGAATTCTTTAATACGGTAATAGGTACCCCTAACGGTATTGGAATTGGACACCTGTGCCTGACCAAGACCCGGATGCCGGCAATGACGATAACCTTTGGTAAAACGGGCGTCCCAACCGGCTTTGGCATCAATCGTGACTTCGAGCAGTCCGATTGTATCGTAGGCTGGGGCGATTCCATAATCGATTCCAGAAATGACTTTATGGGGTCTGGCGGGACCAGGATTGCCGATGCTCTCAGAAGGGGGGCCAAGCTAATCGCCATTGACCCGGTATTCACCCGTCTGGCGCAGAAGTCTCATATCTGGCTGTCGGTCAGACCGGGAACGGATATAGCTTTAGCTCTGGCCTGGATAAATATAATCATAAGCGAGGGGCTTTACGATAAGGACTTCGTGGAAAACTGGACCAATGCCCCGTTTTTGGTGCGGATGGATGTAAGGAAGCTGCTGAGGCGGAGTGACGTTGAAGCTGGAGGAAGCCCTGGCCACTTCATGGTCTGGGATGCGGCCGGTAACGCTCCTCAGGTGTGGAATAGCGACACCGCTGCCTATGAACTGCCGACGGTAAAGCCGGCTCTTAACGGGGTATATAATGTCACCCTGGCCGATGGCAAGGTAATTGAATGCAAGACCGTGTGGCAGCTCATAACCGACAATGTAAAAGAATGGACGGCAGAGAAGGCAGCCGGGATAACCTGGATTCCAGCGGAGACTATCGAGGAATCAGCCAGAATGTATGCTACCACCAAACCGGCGTGTATCGAGTGGGGAGTCCCCATGTCTCAAACCACCCGGTCTACCGCCACCAATCAGGCGATTTTGCATTTGGAAGCCATCACCGGAAACGCCGATGTACGCGGGGGAAACCCGTTCTGGCTGATGCCGAAGTTCAGGAATGTCGGTTTAGGGTCGAGGCCCGGTGTCGGTCTACCCCCGGGGCAGGACAAAAAGCGCATTACCGGTGGCTTCCCCTTTAGTGGTGAAGAAGAGCTAACACCCGCGCCATCGGCTTATCAGCCGGCCACGTGGAGGGCCATGTGCACCGGAGATCCCTATCCCATCAAAGCCCTGTTTGGCACCGATAGCAACCCCCTGCTGGGTCATGAACGGCCGGACCATTATGTTATCCAGGCACTGAGGGATAAGCTGGAATTTATTGTCTGGACTGATATAACTATGACGCCCTCAAACCAGTATGCTGATATCCTCCTTCCGGTATGTACGCCGCTGGAAAGAAACTATGTAACTAATACCCCTGAGGTGGGCGTTTTTGCCGGTCAGGCAGTGATAGAACCGTTATATGAGAGCCAGACAGATTTCTTCGTTTTCCGGGAGTTGACCCACCGGATGGGGCGTGGGGAGATGTGGCCGTGGAAAACTGAAGAGGAGTGGTGTGATTACCAGTTAGAGCAAATGGGCATCACCTTTAGAGAGCTGACCGAGACTTGCTTTACCCCCGCCCCTGAGGTATGGAAGAAGTATGAGAAGGGGTTGCTCCGCAAAGATGGCAAGCCGGGATTTGAGACGCCTTCCGGGAAATGCGAGCTTTACGCTTCCCTCCTGGAGAAATATAACCTCGAGCCGATACCAGTCTTTAGCTGGCCCAAGGAAACCTATGAAAAAGACCCTGAAATTGCTGAAGAGTATCCCATAATATTGATGACCGGCTCGCGCGAACTGAACTATCCATTTTTCCACAGCCAGTACCGGCAGGTCCCCCGACTGAGGGAGATGCAGTTGTTTCCCAAGATGTTAATCAATCCCAAACTGGCCAATGAGATGGGAATAAAAGATGGCAATTGGGCCTGGGTCGAAACCAGAAACGGCAGGGTGAGGTTTAAAGCTGATGTTACCGAGAGAATTCACCCTAAAATGGTGTCGGTTACCCATTCCTGGTGGTATCCCGAGATGGGGCCACCTGACTACGGGGTATTTGAATCCAATGTTAACGTATTAGTGGATCCGTTTTTGTGCGCTGACCCTGGCACCGGCACTACCGAGCTAAGGGGCTTGCTGTGCAGGGTTTATAAGGCTGATGAACCACCACCCGGCGTGGTGGACCCGGAGCAAGGAGGCGCTTAAAGTGAGTAAGGACTATGGAATACTGGTTGATGTAGGTAGTTGTATCGGTTGTGGTGTATGTGTGGCGGCGTGTAAGCAGGAAAACGATCTTCCCCCATACATCGATGATAGACCGGGCACGATAGGGCTGGCCTGGAACCAGGTGCTTCAGATTTCTGACGGCGTCTACCCTGACCTGTCAAGACATTACCTTCACCTGCACTGTATGCATTGTGCCGCCCCGCCCTGCGTGGAGTCTTGTCCCAAAGACGCTATCTGCAAGCGTGAAGACGGGATAGTGCTGATTACCGGAGACAAATGCAATGCCTGTGAAGACCAGACGGAGGGCATCAAAAAATGTATCCCGGCCTGCCCCTATGGAGCCATTCAATTTAGTGAGGAAAAGGGCGTTGTCGAGGCCTGCACTCTATGTGTCCACCGGATTGATGCCGGTGCTGACCTTGAACCTGCCTGTGTCCGCGCCTGTATCGCCCGTTGTTTAACCTTTGGCGATTTTAGCGACCCCGACAGCGAGGTATCGCAAAAAGTGAGGGAAGCTGGCGATAACGTCTTTGTTCTCAAGCCGGAAGAGGGGAGCAAACCCTCCGTCCGGTATATCAAACCACCGGGGGTCGGTTTAGACCAGGTAGCCCGTCTTGATAAAGCGGTAGTCATGTACGGGTTCAAGAAACAGACACATGTATAATACGCCTGCGGTATAATTGAATATTTTGTGTGTTATTTGGGGGTGCCCATTATCGATTTGTATAAAGGGTGCACCCTTTATTTCAAAAAAGGAGATTAGCTATCCTCCCACTTGGCGATTTCAATAAGGCAGGAATTAGGTGCCATGCCGGCCGCGTTTTTAGACAGCATCCGGGAAGGAGTGAGCAGGTTCACGCAGCCGCCTCTGTCAGTGCTGTATGGTTTACCAGGCTCCAGCGGGTCATACTTAGATGAACTGGCATATGAATGTATTACCCCGGGCCTCACCCTTTCAGTAAATTGAGCAACGCCCAGTACTGAGCCCCGGTCATTATACAGTCTGACAATGTCGCCATTTTTTATATCCCGGGTTTCAGCATCGGCAGGGTGAATGCGGACGGTGCGATAATAGTAGCCATCTTTGCAGATGCGGTTATTGGGTATATCCCCCAGCCACTTAACGTGAGTATCATGGTGGGTATGGAAAGATACCCTGGGGTGTGGTGAAATCAGCTGTAACGGATATTTCTTGGCCAGCTCAGATTGATACCCCTCCCAGCTCGGTATATAGCGTGCCATGGGAGGCCTTTCTTCATCATCTGGTGAATGCTGGAGTAAGCTCTGGGAGACAAATTCTATTTTACCGCTGTAGGTGCCCAGCTCTTTACTCTTCTCAGTATTTTTCTTGGGGTTGATGTCCGGAGTATCACACTCCCTGCCTTCGTAGAACCACCTCAGCCCGGGTGTGGGTTTATAATCTTCAGGCAGGGGCACGACAAAGTAGCCCTTTTTCTGGAATTTCTCCCAGGAAATATATTCCGGCAGCGAGGAGTTCTCGAAAGCAATCTTAACCCAGTCTTCAATGGTTTTCCCCTCGGTATAATCTTCCTTGAAACCTAATCTATCAGCCAGGTCAGCGTAGATTTCATAATCAGGCTTTGACTCCCATAGAGGCTCGATGCATTTCTTCTGATAAACAACCACGCGGTGATTGGCGCTCGTGCTGTTATCATGAATGTATCCGCCAACCTCATTGGACATACTTATGTCAGTCCTCTCCAGATTGGTGCAGGCGGGCAATATGATATCGGCAAATCTGGTTTCGTTGCCCCACCAGCAGTCCTGGGTGACGATGAATTCCAGCTTGGGGCTCTGGAGGGCTTTAACCCACTTGTTGGTTTCAGTCATGGTGCTGATAAATGAGCCGCCATGCCGGTAGTACATGCGGCATTCAGCTTTCCCCTCCTCCGGATAGGTGTAACGGATAAATTGGTTCAGTGAGGTACCACGCTTACGTTCGAATAACCAGCTAACCGGAGGGTTGAGGATAGCATCAGGGAAAAGAATCCGGTACAGGCGCTGGGAAACAGGATTTACAAGAGTATTTCTGGCAATGCTCTTCTTGGCATAGTTGTCTATACCGGCCAGTGCATATCCCGGGAACTTGAAGTCGGCGTTAAACGGCGCACCGTTAGAGGTAGTCCAGATGTTAACCCCCGGTTTGCCCAAACCCTGCATTGCCTGCAGATAGACCATGAGTCTGGCCCATTCCGTGGCATATGCCTCTCGGCAGGCGCCCCCACCGAGGACAAAAGCATCCAGCATGGTTCTCTTGGCGGCCCATTCTTTAGCCAGGGCGGTGATTACTCTTGCCTTAATGCCACAAATATCTTCTGCCCACCTGGGGTCTCTGGGTATCCCATCATCTTCCCCCAGTATGTGCCGTTTCCATTCATCGAAACCGAGGGTATGAGTAGCCACATATTCCTGGTCATAGGTACCCTCAGTCAGCCATACGTAGGCTATGGCTTCAGCCATGGCGGCATCAGTGCCCGGTCTGGGGGCTATCCACTTGTCGGCATGGATGCAACTGGTGTAGTTATTGAAGGGGTCTATGAAAATGTTTTTTATGCCCAGTTCTTTTATCCAGCGACGCCAGATAGCTGATTCCTGTCCTCCATATACAGCTCGAACTGTATCGGGGTCAGAACTCCAGTGGACGATCAGTTCAGTATTCTTTAAGCAGTCTTCCAGGAGGTCGTATTGCTCAGGTAAGCCAAGTCTCCAGTAAAAACCATAAACATGGGCGGCGCCCCAATACCAGCCTTCCCAGCTATCAGGGTTAGGCTCTACATGGGTATAGCCAAGCAGGTGAAAGAACCGGAAAAAGACGCTGAAATGGTAATTGATTATTCCCCAGTTGTGATGGGATGACCGTAGCCCGGTAATCGCCTCTTTACCATAGGTCTTTTGGATACGCTTGATCTCACTGGCTATAATATCAAGGGCCTCATCCCAGGATATTCTCTCATAGCTGGACCTGCCCCGGTTTTCCGGGTGCCTTTCGCCATCGGGGTCGAAATCCACCCTCTTCATAGGGTATTTAATCCTGTCTTCAGAGTAGACACGCATTCTTTCAGCCACAGTAAAAGGGGCTATAGTTGCTTTTCTCGGTGGGGTAAATTGTTTGCCCCTGGCTTTGATTGTCCATGAAGGTGCGTCGGTTTCGGTATAGACCAGGGGGCGGATGCGGACAATTTTACCGTCTCGGACATGGACGAAAATCGGCCCGCCGACAGTGCAGTTGGTAAATACTTCTTCCGGCATTACGCATACTCCCTTCGCCGGTTCAGTTCCCTGAATATAGCGCAGGCTTATTACCAGAAAGTCAGATTGATTGGCTCATTCGCCCTGCCGATTTCCTGAATGTTCGCTTATCCTCTTTCGGTGGCTTCAAGCTCGTCCCGCTTGTTCTCAGCCACCGCATCAATAAGCTATCGGTCCGATTAGCTGGTCTTGAACTTTAGCGGCGGAGGCTAGCAATGAACTCTTTGATTTCTTGCTCTGTCCGGTATCTGGTCTTGTCATAATAGTCGTAGTGAACCATCTCCTCCTTGGCTCTCATGAGGCGGGCTTTCGGTTCGGCATCAGGATAGCCCACGGCTAGCATGTCGTAAATCTCCAGCTCTTTCGGTATTCCAAGAAGGTCTTTAGTAAGACTTTGTACGTAGGGGTGGGCTATGGAGGAGACCCATTGTGCCCCGAGACCCAGAGTTGTGGCGGCCAGAGTCATATAAAGAAAAACACTGGCCTGGCTGGAATTGAAGATTGAATCGCCCCGTTCCAGGGTAACGTAGAGGGGATACGCATCCTCGGTTCTGGTGTCACCACACAGAAGTATGAATACTGGAGCACGGACATAGCCCGGGGGTGACCATTTGAATCTTAGCTCTGGTTCTCGGGCAAGTTCCATTTTGTGCGTGAGAGTATTGTGTTCATTGATCAGTTCGATGATTCTATCTTTCAACTCCTGTTTCTTGATGACAATAAACTCCCAGGGTTGCGAGTTAGCCCCTGAAGGAGACCAGCGAGCCACATCAATAATCCTGTCCACATATTCATCCGGTATCGGCTCTGGTTTAAATTTCCGGATGCTTCTTCTCTTTTTCACTAATTCCAGAAGACTGTCGTAATCCATGGTAACCTCCTCTTATTTGATAGTTCGGTGGCTTCAAGCTCGTCCCGCTTGTTCTCAGCCACCGCATCAATAAGTTATCAGCCCGATTAGATGCTATTAAATCTCAGCATGGCGGCTAAGTTTAATAAT
>JAZFUA010000113.1:0-4011 GCA_036446975.1 Dehalococcoidales bacterium | reverse complement strand
ATTCAGGCGGAAATCGCGGAGGCGCTGGCCGAGGCCGGTGCATCCGCCGGGAAACCATCTGGCGGAAACCCGCCGGCGACGACCCAAACCTGAGGGCGGCGCATCCGTTCCAGCAATAAAGCCGCGTCCGACCCTGAAGAGGGGCGGAAGCCCCCTCTTACCTTTTCTTCCCACTTTAATAAAGGGGGACTGATGGGGATTTTAAATCCCTATATATCTCCTTCCGATTCGCAAACTCATAAGGAATCCCGTATAAACGAAGTGAATCGGGATTTTACAAAAGGGAGAAATCTAGTTTCTGTCATTGCGAGGAGCCCCGATAGAATCTGGGCGACGTGGCAATCTGTGTGGTGGGGTTGAGCCGTCCGACCCAGATTGCTTTACCTCCCGACAAAGTCGGGATGGCTCGCAATGACATTACAAGCCCTTTGCCAATACCAGACTCAGGTGATATAATCCCTTTATTGATAAAGGTAGCTAATCATACTGACCAGTCTTTGAAATGTTCGAAAAAAGAAAGATAATTATTGCTGTTATCGGTGGTGGGCAGCCTACCCCGGAGGAAACCAGGCTCGCACAAGATGTAGGCCGTGAGATTGCCAGGCAGGGATCTATCCTGATATGCGGTGGTCTGGGCGGAGTTATGGAAGCGGCCTGTAAGGGTGCCAGCCTGGAAGGTGGATTGACTATCGGTATTCTGCCCGGGGACAGTTCCAGGGCAGCCAATCCCTTTGTCCAGATTCCCATTGTTACCGGCGTTGGCTACGCCAGAAATATATCAGTTGTTAAATCGGCCCAGTCGGTTATCGCCATCGGTGGCAGCTACGGTACCCTCTCCGAGATAGCCCACGCCCGCCAGAGTGATATTCCAGTTATTGGCCTGAATACCTGGTCGCTGTCTAAGCAAGGCCAGCCGGACAACTCGATTATCCTGGCTAAGGACGCTACCGAGGCGGTGGAAAAAGCCCTTAGCTTGATTTAAAACCCTTCTCCTTTCCCTGGAGAAGGGAAAGGAGATAAAAGGAGAGTCAGAGAGAGGCTTCGCCTCTCTTATGAAAAATAAATCGCCTTCCTCTTACTAAGGAGAAGGGGATAGGGTTAAATAAATAATTTCTTAGCTCAGGATAGTTCAAGGAGATAAAAAAGTGTCAAACATTAGCAGTGTTAAAGCCGGAGAAATCCTGGATTCTAAGGGTAACCCGACCCTGGAGGTCAAAATAGAGTTAGCTGACGGCACAACCGGCTGGGCAGCCGTGCCTTCAGGAGCCAGCACCGGCAAATATGAGGCGGTGGAACTCCGGGACGGGGGCACGAGGTTTAACGGGCGTGGTGTGCTGAATGCGGTAGGAAATGTTAATCAGGAAATAGCTGCGGCTATAACCGGGATGCCGGTCAGCGACCAGGCAGCTATTGACCAAATACTAATTGAGCTTGACGGCACCGATAACAAGGCACGTCTGGGAGCTAATGCTATTCTCGGTGTGTCTTTGGCCATAGCCCATGCCGCAGCCGGGCTGGAGGGTATTCCCCTGTATCTGCACCTCCGTAAAGCTGAAAAATACACTCTGCCGGTGCCGATGATGAACATCATTAACGGCGGAAAGCACGCCGATGATTCAACCGATTTCCAGGAATTTATGGTAGTGCCAGCCGGAGCCGACAGCTTCAGTCAGGCTCTGCAAACAGGTACCGAAGTCTATCACTCCCTGAAAAGGGTGCTTAAAGAAAAAAGACTGAATACCAATGTCGGCTACGAGGGTGGCTTTGCCCCGGCTCTATCGTCGAATCAACAGGCAATCGAAGTTATTCTCTCGGCTATTGAGATGGCAGGATACAAGCCGGGTATAGATTGTTTTATCGCTTTAGACCCGGCAGCCAGCGAATTCTATAAAGATAACCGCTATATTCTGGCCAGGGAAGGGGCTTCACTGAGCACTGAAGAAATGGTAGATTACTATCTGGGCTGGGTATCAGCTTATCCTATCATCAGCATCGAGGACGGAATGGCTGAGGACGACTGGGATGGCTGGCAGCTGCTTACTCAAAAACTGGGCAGCACAATCCAGCTGGTTGGTGATGACCTCTATACTACCAATGTCAGCCGTCTGAGTAAGGGTATCGAGCTTAAGGCGTCTAATTCCATCCTCATTAAACCCAATCAGATTGGCACTCTTACCGAGACGATAGCTGCCATTGAGATGGCAAAGCAGGCCGGCTGGACAACGGTAATGAGCCACCGTTCCGGTGAAACAGAAGATACCACTATTGCCGATCTGGCAGTAGGCCTGAACACTGGCCAGATTAAAACCGGCGCTCCCTGCCGCTCGGAGCGTACCGCCAAGTATAATCGCCTCCTCAGGATAGAAGCCGAATTGGGAGAGAAGGCTGACTTCGCCGGAGTGAAGGCATTCTATCAGTTAAATGGTTAAAAAAGGAGAAAGATAAATGACCGAGATGATACCAGGGATTTACCTGTTAAAAGTACCCATTCCCAATAACCCTCTGGGTTTCACTAATTCCTACCTCATCCGGGGAGACGATGGCTATACTATTATTGACCCCGGGATGAACAACGATGTTTCCTTTGATGCCCTGCAAAAGGAACTGGAGGAAATCGGCGTTGCCTTTACGGATATTACCCGGATAATAGCCACTCATGCTCACGGCGACCATTATGGTCTGGCTGGCAGGATAAAAAAACTGTCTAAAGCCAAGATTCTGGCTCATTACCTGGTGAAAGACACAATTAAAGAAATGTCAAAACACGGGCAGGACCGCGGCCGGCAAATGGAAGAATGGCTGCGTCGGAACGGAGTCCCCCCTTTTGAAGAATCTGAACAAAACAGAAGAGGCCCCCGGGGTCGACCCCATTTCCCCCGTCCGGTTATACCCGATATTCTCCTTCAGGGTGGGGAAACGATCGAAATTGGCAGCTTTAGTCTCAAAGTGATCTGGACACCGGGGCATGACCCCGGGCAGATATGTTTGTATGAGCCAACCCGGAAAGTGTTTTTCTCTGGAGACCATGTCCTGCCCGTTACTACTCCCCACGTGAGCTTGCAGAATGAATCGAGCCAAAATCCGCTGGGTGATTTCCTCAACTCTTTAAAGGCAGTGCAGGAATTGGAGGCTGACCTGGTTTTACCGGGACATGAGGAAACTTTCACCAATTTACGGGCCAGGGTGGTGGGACTCATCCGGCATCACCATCAAAGAGACACTGAGATTCTGGCAATGTTGGAGGTTGAGCCAAAGACAGCCTACCAGGTATCTTCAGGAATTACCTGGATGCCAAACCAGGGCGGAGTTAAATTCCCGGATCTGAGTACCTGGCATCAGAGAATGGCAGTCTCAGAGACGCTGGCTCACCTGAAGGTAATGGAAATTGACGGTAGAGTTTCGAAAATATCCAGAGACGATGTTGTCTACTACCAGTATACCTACTAGACTAGCAGTGGTAAAATAGAATTAAAATGAAATAGCGGGAAGGGGAATTTAATGGCAACAAAAATCGGTATCAATGGTTTTGGGCGTATCGGCAGATTAACCTTCAGGTCCATTAATCAATACCATAAAAACGAACTGGAGGTAGTGGCGATTAACGACCTTACCGATACCGGGACCAATGCCCACCTCTTAAAATGGGATAGTACTTATGGCGCCTATCCCGGTAATGTAGAGGCTACCGAAGATTCAATTAATGTTGACGGAAAAAAAATAAAGGTGCTGGCAGAACGTGACCCGGCCAAAATAGCCTGGCAGGATTACGGGGTGGATATAGTACTGGAGTCCACCGGACTATTTACCGATGCTACCAAAGCAGCCGCTCATCGTCATGGTGGCGTCAAGAAAGTGATTATTTCAGCCCCGGCTCGTAATGAGGATAAAACTATTGTCCTTGGTGTTAACCAGGAAGAGTATGACCCCCAGAAACACCATGTTATTTCTAATGCTTCCTGCACTACAAACTGCATTGCTCCGGTGGCTAAGGTATTGCACCAGAACTTTGGA
>JAZFUA010000112.1:0-4524 GCA_036446975.1 Dehalococcoidales bacterium | reverse complement strand
TTGTAGTCCCAGCCATGACATTCCTTACAGCGCCAGGTAGTGCTGCCACTCCTGGTATTGGAATCTTGGAGAGACCAGAGGCGATTATCCTCGGTGGGTTCAGTGGCACCGTCGGCTACTTTCCACCACTTATCGTACATGAGGCCGCCGCTGACGATACTGGCCGTGCTGGCCCTGGGTTCTTCAGGGGCTTTTCCGGTTGGTCCCGCCGGTCCGGCTGATCCGGCTGGTCCCGACGGTCCCTGAGACCCGGCTGGTCCCGCTGGCCCGGCAATTCCCTGAGGCCCGGATGGTCCCTCTGGTCCGGCCGGCCCCGATGAACCGGTCTCTCCCTGGCAGGCCGCTATCAGCAGCAAGCCAAACAGCATGATGACGATTAAACCTATTTTTTTCATAAAGATAACCTCTACACACCTTTAATATGAAATATTGTAACGTGTATGTACAGCTTTCTTTAAGCCTAATTATTTCATAATTCCTCCCTACCAAATATACGTATACTTACCTAAATCGTCTGATAGCAGATACTTAGCATTGGAAAGTCGGGGAATAAGCTCAGAGGATGAGATTCCGGCAGTATCTATATCGGCAGAACAGAGGTCGTGCAGAATAACGATACATTTAATAAAATGATATTTTGTTAAACCAGCCTCCATTGCACTTTAAGACCGTCTGTTATTGCCCTTTAAGAGGCTCACCTAGTTTCACGCTTGAAGTTCAGGTGTAAACCGCCTAACTAAAAAAGGAACGTTTTTTAAGAGAAGCAACCGGACATGGGCAGACCAAAAGTCAAAATAAACTTGGAGATGCTCCGTCAGCTCCGTAGAGCAGGGTTAGGCTGGCGTACTATTGCACGGCGATATTACAGCTATACCAAGCAGGATATAAGCTGGATGACCCTAAAGAGAAGGCTTACTGAGGCAGGAGCTTACGGTACAAGAGGGTAATAATGGCTATTGAGCACTACAACCATCGCCACTTCATCAAGCACATCTGTGAGCAATGCCGGCAGGGTGGGTAGTTTAGAGAGTGAGGGAATATATACTAGCCGTAGCCGTACTATGAATGCAACCTGACAAGTGAGCATCAGAAGCAACTAGAGTCTATTACTCTTCTGAAACAATCACACGATATGCTTGACAGTTGTATATGAACTGTTAAGTATTCATGTTTGCAGACGCTTGCACTTATTTTGTTTCCGGATGCTGGGTGTTCTCTATTCTAGCGTTAGGTTCGTTCACGTTGAACTTTCTTTCGCCGCACGCAGCGGAGCAATATGTTTTACGATGATTGCCGACTGGCTTACCACACATCTTACACTTGCGGAGCTCTAAGATTATATCTAGTGTTTCAGACTTCCAACTCCTCGGTGATCCCTGGGATATTACCCCCTTTTTGCGTAAATTATAGAGAGTGTCCCATGAACAATTAACTTGCTCAAGGAGCTGTGATGTGCTTATTGTCCCCTCACTATCAGCCGTGCCATAATGTTTAACCAATATTTTGTGTATCCTTTGCTTGGTACGCCCCACCTCGTCACCTATTTGCCTTAGGCTTGCCCCAGCATCTCTACGTTGTTTGAGACAGCCACCGTAGGTTTCCCAGCAAGGATCGTCCATTTAACCCCCTCAACCAATTCACAAATTCTGTTCTTAAGGCTATTTCACCTCAAGATACTTCAATCATATTCCCTTTTATCGAATTGCCAATAGCTAAAATTATTGGTGTTCAAGCGCCTTCCACTATTTCTTTCCGTATTACTTTATCATTTGCGCGGGCAGCCAGAGAATTAGCTGAGGAAAAGCGATGAATAGCCCAAGGCCAATCAAGATGAGGAAAACAAATGGAATTACCCCCCGGATTATGTCACCCATGGTCACTCCCAACTCCGGCGGAGCCGAACCCCGGAGATAGAATATAGCATGGGCCAAGGGAGGCGTCATAAAGGACATCTGAAGATTAATACAGATCATCATGGCAAACCAGAGTTCGTCAAACCCCAGAGTGGCCACGAGAGGGGATACTATGGGAACCATGATGAAGAGGATACCTAACCAATCAATGAAAAACCCTAGGAGGAAGAGCGCAAACATGATTGCGGCAAAGGCACCCCATTTGCCCCCAGGCGTAGCCAGAATGAGTTCTTCTATTACCTTTCCGCCACCGGCGGCGAGAAAGACACCGACGAAGGCGAAAGACAATCCTCCGATGAGCATTATCATGCCGGTAACCCTCAGTGTTCGGCTTAGCGTGTCCTTCAAGACTTCAAGAGTCAATCGTCGGTAGACAAGGGCCAGAACGGTAGCGGCAAGGGCACCCACGGCGGCAGCTTCAGTGGGAGGGGCTATTCCAAAAAAGATGGTGCCCAGCACCGCCAGGATAAGTAGCGCGGGAGGAAACATCGAGGTAAGAAGCATGGTCGTTTTCTTGATGAAGGGGACTTTCCTTTCTTCAGCAGGCACTGACGGGGCAATTTTAGGTTGAAATAAACAGCGCAGGGTAATGTAGCTGCAATACAAACCGGAAAGGATAAAGCCGGGGATAAATGCGGCCATAAACAGCTTTCCCACCGATATAAAAGCCATTGGTCCATAAATAACCAGCATGATACTGGGGGGAATAAGGATCCCCAGAGTGCCGCCAGCACAAATCGAGCCTGCGGCTAAACTTTTGGAATAACCTCGCTTTACCATGGCGGGAAGGGCGAGAAGTGATAGCATGGTAACCGAGGCGCCAATGATGCCGACGCAGGCAGCCAGGATAGTACCCAGTAACACGGTGGTTACCGCCAGCCCACCCCTGAGCCCACCGAGCCACAGGTATAAGGCATCATACAATCGTTCGGCGATTCCCGATCGTTCTAGCATAATCCCCATAAAAATAAACAGGGGGGCGGCTAGAAGGACATAACTGGTTATCAGGGCAAACAAGCGCGTATACATAAGATTAAGTACCGCCGGTCCCATCAGGTTATATCCAATTATTAAGCCAAGAGCACCAATCGGGATCGCTAAAGGATAACCGCTCAGAATTCCCACCAGAATCCCGCCCAGCATTATTACGGTGGTAATCTCTGGACTAATTTCAATCATAGTTGTTTATTCCTTGTCAGCCGATATAGGTCGCGAAGGAATTGCGCCACACCCTGAAGAGCAAACAGGGACAGCCCCAGAACCACTACGGTTCTGATTGGACCGGTGATTGGATACCAGTTACTTCTAGCCATCACTTCACCCATTTCCCAAGCGAACCACATCCTATCCCAGGCAACGTATGTAAGGGAAAAGAGCAGCGGAAAGAAAAATAATAAGGCAAGAGCGATATCGAGAATTGCCTTCCCTCTGGGCGACAAGTGGGTATAAAACACATCCACTCTTACATGCCCGCCGTGCTTATGGGTATAAGACCAGCCCATAACCGCAATGGTACCCCCCAGCATGCTTGCAGTTTCAAATGACCACATCGTTGGCGCATTAAAGACATATCTTGCCGAGACCTCAAGGCAAAGCACCAGCACCAGGGTCAGGCAGGCCCACCTTACTACCATTCCCGTGTATTCACTAATGTTATCAATAACCCAAACTATGTTTCTCATAATTAATTACTCCCCCGCTCCGAGAACTGCTCTCGGAGCGGGGGTCAAACCTGACATCTGTCTAACTAAGATAGTGCGGTGCGGTAAGAGGCCTAACTTATCGTATGCCCAGGCTGTCAGTTGTTGCTTGAAACGTGCGCTGAGATTCTACTACCTTGGCGAAGAAGGGGTCAGCGGCTGACTTCTCGTCGTAGTACTCTTTAGATAGTCTCGCGAACTCATCTTCTACTGCCTGGGGAAGTGGTTGAACGTCAACGCCATAATCAATGAACTTCTGTATGTTACTCGCTTCTGCCTGTATTTCCCGGCTATAAAATTTAAACGCCTCCAGCCATACTGACGACTCTAGCATTACTTTCAGGTCACCGGGGAGCTCGTTCCAACTCTGTCTGTTGACATGGAACAGCTGGAGGTCAGTGGGACCGCGGGTTGCCGACTGATAGACATACGGGGCCACTTCCTGGAAGGCCATGCCCCAGTTGGCGCCAAAGGTTCCCATTTCAAAAGCGTCGATGACCCCCCGTTGCGTAGCTTCATAGATTTCCCCACCAAACATGGTGACTACCGCCGCACCCATATTGGCGATGATATTGGCAGGGTCACCGAGGGCACGCATCTTCAAACCAACAAAGTCAGCCGGGGTATTTAGAGGCACCGTGGAATGGGCCCATACCTCTGGGCTGCTGAGGCAATAGGAGGCGAGTGGGTACGAGTCTATCGGTTCAAACATTTCTCTCACCAGCTCGATACCTCCTCCCTCCATATACCACAGTGCCTGTGGTATAGGGGTCATCCCGCCAGCCACTTGGAAGAAGAGGCCGGCTGCAGGGAACAGGTCCATCACGAACACAGTGGCAGAGGCACCAGCGTCAATAATGCCGTCACGTACCCCTTGAATTACTTCCGCACCGGGCACAATTTCATCACCG
>JAZFUA010000111.1:0-3190 GCA_036446975.1 Dehalococcoidales bacterium | reverse complement strand
TCTCCAGGTAGACCTCCTCCTGGGGCAGCCGGGTCTGGTCAAGGATTTTTACCCTGTCACCCAGCCATTCGATTGGCAGATAGTCCATTTTTATCAACCTCACCCCCTGTGTCCCCCTCTCCTTTGAAGGAGAGGGGGAGTTAATGGTTTTTGAAGGGGCTCCGCCCCTTCAATCTTCCCCTAATCACACTCTCTAATTATATTTATTCATTACTGCTTCCAGACCTTCATCAAGCAGGCAGAGAATAGCTTCACTCACCCGGGGTAGGGTCCCTGTGATTATCTGTTTTTCTTCAGCAGTAAAATCACTCAGCACATAGTCGATAATATCATCCTCATTGACTCCGGTTGAGTTATCAGGCCTCCCAATACCTACCCTCAAGCGGACAAAATCCTGGCTGCCCAGTTCGGTAGCCAGGGAATTAATTCCCTTGTGCCCTCCCGAACCGCCGCCCCCGCGGAGGCGAATTTTACCCGTGGGCAGGTCAAGATCATCGTGAATAACCAGCAGGTCATTAAGATTAACCTTAAATTTAGCCACCAGACGGCTGACCGCCAGCCCGCTCTGGTTCATGTAGGTCTGGGGCCTGGCCAGTATCACTTGGCTGCCGCTTATTTCACCCGAGCCGGTACGGGCTCCTGCCTGCCTTTTATCAAATTTTATTCCCTGCTGGCGGGCAAAGTGGTTCAGGCACATAAAGCCCAGGTTATGCCTGTTTTTCTCGTATTTGCGACCCGGATTTCCCAGACCCACAATCAGTTTCACGATCTATACACCCTTTTTATCTCTCCTATTTTTTTTAAAAACTCTTCTTCGGTGAGCCTTTCCGTGTTCAGTTTATCCGCCTGGTTCAACTTGCCGGCTCCGGGTTCTTCTCCTACCACCAGGTAGCTGGTATTCCGGGTAATATTGTCTTTAGCCGTGCCACCGAGGGCTTTTATCTTTTCTGCTACCTCCTGACGGCTGAAGGTTTCCAGACGGCCGGTGATAACAAATTCCTGCCCGGCCAGAGGCAACTCCCCAGTGCCGACTCCCCTCCCCTTCGGGTCGATACCGGCATCTTTCAATTTTTGAACTATCTTTTGATTCTCTTCCTGCCCGAAGAAAACGATAATGCTATCGGCAATCTTGGGCCCGACGCTATCGATGGACATCAGTTTATCTCTTGATGCATTTACCAAAGCGTCAAAATCATTAAACTTTTGAGCCAGTATCTCGGCTGTTTCCTCTCCAACATGACGAATTCCCAGAGCGTAGATAACTCTATTCAAAGGCCTATCTTTGCTGTCTTCGATAGCCTGAAGCAAATTATCAATACTTTTCTCACCCAGACCCTCTATTTGTGCTAATATCTGTCTTTTATATTTCAATTTATAGATGTCGGCTACATTTTTAATAAGGTCTTCATTAACCAGTGTGACGCTGATACTTTTACCTATCCCCTGAATATCCATAGCCCTCCGGGAAACGAAGTGCTCGATACGCTGCTGCACCTGGGCAGGACAGGCAGCATTGGGGCAATAATACATCACTTCGCCTTCGGGTTTAACTACTTCTGACCAACATACAGGGCAGGCTCTTTGCGATTTCTCATCCCAAGGTAACTTTTTTAAAAGGTTAAACTCACTGCCGCGCTCCGGGTTGTCCCGGCTCTCAGGAGTCGGCCCGGTTATCTCCGGAATCACCTCACCGGCCCGTTGGATAAAGACGGTATCCCCTTCACGGATGTCCTTGCGCCTGATATCGTCTTCATTATGCAAAGCGGCCCGTTCGATGGTAACTCCCCCCAACTTGACTGGCTCCAAAATGGCAATGGGATTCAGAGTGCCGAGACGGCCAACACTGATTTCAATGCGATTTAATTTTGTTGTCCCCTGTACCGCCGGGAACTTATAAGCTACCGCCCACCTCGGTTCCCTACCCACATCTCCCAGTCGGTCCTGTATGGGAATGGAATCTATCTTCACCACGATGCCGTCAGCCTCGTATGGCAGACTCTCTTTCTTCTCCAGCCAGATGCGGTAATATTCCTCGACCAGGTCTATACTGTCCACCAGCTTATTATTGGGATTGACCTTGAAACCGAGCGACTTGAGGTACTCTATAATTTTCCAGTGACTGTCAGGGATTTTTCCGCCTTCGGCATAACCCAGGGCATAGATGTAGATATCCAACGGGCGCCTGGCCGTGATTCGCGGGTCAAGCTGGCGTACCGATCCGGCGGCCGCGTTCCTGGGATTGGCAAAAAGGGGCTGCTCTTCAGCCTCCCTGTCCTTATTCAGCTTCTTAAACCCGGCTTTAGGCAAAAACACCTCTCCCCTGACCTCAAATCGGGGCGGCGCTTCTTTACTCACGGACAATGGAATACTTCTTATTGTCCTCAGGTTCTGGGTGATATTTTCCCCACGGAAGCCATCACCACGGGTCGCCCCGCTAGTTAGCTGGCCATTGACATAGGTCAGGGCCACCGCCAAACCATCAATCTTATGCTCACAGGTAAACTTGTACGACTCGCCGTTTACCAGCTTTAAGGTACGGGTATGCCAGACCAGTAATTCATCCCGGGAGAAGACATTACCCAGGGACAATAAAGGCAGGGGGTGTTCCACCACGCCAAAAGCGGCCACCGGTTCAGCCCCCACCCGCTGGGTAGGGGAGTCAGGCGTCAGGAACTGGGGATATCTCTCCTCCAGTTGCTGCAGCTCTTTTAGCAGACCATCATACCCGGCATCACTAATCTCAGGGCTATCCAGCACATGATAGCGATAGTTATGATGATTGAGCAGGGCCTTAAGATGCTCTATTTTCTCTTTTTCCCCGGTTAAATCGTCCATATGATGCCAATATTATATCACAGGATTATGTCTCAACCTCACCATTTTAATGCCCGATCTTATTCGTTTTTGATTGGTAACCTAATTACTTGCTAAAGCATTATTTATATAAATTCGTTTAACCCTATCCCCCTGTTTCCTCCTTCCCCTTAGTAAAGACTTTGTATCAAAAGTTATCTCCTCTATATCACCCTGAGTGTAACGAAAGGTCTCGAGGTGGTAAAGGCTAAGGGATGACTACTAGCTCCATGCCCAAATTCTTCGTCGCTTCGCTCCTCAGAAAGACATTTAATACAAAACCCTTAGTAATGGGAAGGGGGAGGTAAGTTAGAGAGGGGGATTAAGGGGGTGAGGT
>JAZFUA010000110.1:0-3714 GCA_036446975.1 Dehalococcoidales bacterium | reverse complement strand
AATGAACCTCACCCCCTTAATCCCCCTCCTCTTGTCTTGGCAAGGAGAGTAGGAAAAGCAGTTAGAGAGGGGGCTTTGCCCTAAAAGTAGCATCTTCCTGTCATTCTTAGCGTAGCGAAGAATCTCTACTATTCTCCCCTGAGCACAGATTCTTCGTCACTTCGTTCCTCAGAATGACATTTGAGGCAACGCCCTTAAAAAGGGGATAGGGGATTTAGATATATAAGAGAGGCGAAGCCTCTCTTCAACTCTCCTTGATAAAGAGAGAAGGATAGGATTTCCTAAAGGGACTTAGCTCCTTTTAATCCCACCAGTAAACAAACCCCCTTTTCCGGTTTGCTTATTCAGTCGATTCCCCAATCCACTTCAGATACACAGAGTATAGTTCATCAAAGTAGTGAACTCAAGCAAGAAATTCTTTATTAATTTATTAACCTCACCCCCCTTTATCGCCAACCGTCAGCGGTTTCGCAACCGGATATACGGGCTCCCCCCTGGTTTACATTATCTACGTCTTTATATAGCCGACGACCAAAAAGCGTGCTCGACCCGGTGCGGCCAGAAAAGGCGGGAGGATGCGAGTGACAACTAACAGTCAATAAGTTAATAAAGACATCGAAAGCGAGCGATTGAACAAAACAAGCTTTTACTTTTACAGGGATTCAATAGTCTGGTAGCAGGGTTTTGCTTCACGAAAAAGGCGAGTTAAAGTAACTAAATATCAGTTGATTCACTGCTTTTATTCATCATAGTTATGACAGGTTTTTCCGGATTTCATCGTGCTCTTCTTTGGAGATTTCGCCTTTAGCATAGCGCTCCCTGACAATTTCCAGGGCGTCACTTCTGTGAACATTCCTCGATGACGAGTTCTCCCGCCGGGTAAGGGCTGAACCTCCCCAGATTATCAGTCCAACAATCACCAGCCAAAATATTATCATCCATGGCCCACCGAAAAACATCATCTTGTTACCCTTCCCTGTTCAGAAATCAGCTCTTCAGAATTTGAGTTAGTCTCCAGGTTCCTGTTTAGATTATACAGGGTCAAACATATCAATAAACACAATTAGTGTTCGAGCATAGTGTATAATATCTGGTAAATCATCTTCGGGGATTCTGATGAGAAAACCGAAATTTTGTACTCCCCTGGCAGTTATGATAGTGGTCTTGGTCCTGGGCGGAGCGAGCCTGCTCAGCGCCTGTTCGTTCTCCGCTCGCGTAGTGGGAGGTTCCCGACCCTCGTTCGGGTCCAACGGTGAGAGAATCTATTTCAGGGCGGAAAGTTCATCCGGGCAACCAATCCGCTATTCCGGTGGGGTTACAATGATGATGCAAAGACGCAATACCTGCGCAAACTGCCACGGGGCAGACGGCAAAGGCGGACGATTAACCATAATGATGATGTCCAGTCTCAAATCACCCGATATTACCTGGCACAACCTGACTGAAGCGGGACACGAAGACGAACAACAACAGGAGGAAGAAGAGCACGAGGGACACCCTCCCTATACCGAAGAGACCTTGAAGATTGCTATTACCCAAGGAATTAATCCGGCGGGTGAACGATTGGATGAGGAGATGCCCCGCTGGCGAATGTCAGAATCAGATTTGAGTGACCTGGTAGAGTTTATCAAGACCCTGGAATAAAAAAGTCTTTAGCCGGAGGTGGGTCATGACCGGAGTGGAAATAGCGGTTACCTAGGGTGGGCTGGCTGCTATTGCTGGGCGGCTATTTGTTCTCACCTGTATCCTGTGTTTCCTTCTGTTGGGGAATAATGGAACAACCGCGGCTGATAGCCTGCACTCTCAGGTGCAGCGCCCAACCCAGTAAAGCCAGGGAGGCGATTCCGAGGTAAATCTGGAATGGGCCGAAATAGTTCAGCGCTCCCGAAGTGCCCAGTAATAATAAAACCAGTTTATTACAGATGGGACAGCCAACAGCCAGGAACGAGAGAAATCCTCCGGAAGCAACCTTACCCCCGGATTGGTTTTCCGTCCCCAGGGTATATGTGCCGACGATGAGCCCGACCAGAAGTCCGGTCATCATCCAGATGATATAGTCCTGGGGTCTTACCGGAGTCATCCGGATGAAAAACGGATTATCAAAAATGACGGTTGGAATACCAATCAGGACCAGGGTAGCCACTGCTCCTATAACGGCTATAATCCAGCTGCGAAGATAAAAAAGCCTAAAGACAACCTGCCAGCGGGCCAGTTGGTCTATTCCCGTTCCCTGAAGTCGGTCAATATTAAAACTCATCTAAATCCTTTTTCCTCAAAATTCTTCAGGTCTTTTTCAACCTGCTCATAGTATTTCTGATCCGAACCATCATCCGAAGCCGGAGAAAGCATCTCGGCGGCCGATTTATTGCTACTCCGTACTTTTCTCCCGATGATTATCCAGAGCGCAATACCACCGGCGAATATCCCCAGAATCGGAGTAAGCCAGACAATCAGATTAAATCCTGATTTTAGCGGTGCCGCCAGTACTGTTTCTCCATAGCGCTCCACAAAAAACTGTAGAATTTCTTCCCTGGTTTCACCTTGCCCCAGCTTCTCTCTAACCAGGGAGCGCATCTGCAACGATAGCTCGCTCTGTGACTGGTCTATCGTCTGCCCCGGACACAGCGGGCACATCAGGCTCCTATATATCTCCTGAGCCTGCTTGTCCAATGACTGTGCTGGCTCTGACGGGGTACAACCGTACAATGGCATCAGGAAAACTACTACCGCCAGTAAAATTATTAGAATGAAGCCCGGTTTTTTCATTTTTTTTCCTGTTCACGTCAATTAAAAAACTGATAATACACCTTCTGTATCGTCAGGCTGACGAAGAAAAAACGATTGGTAATGATAAGATATACCCATTAAGACCAGCACTCCGCTCCCCGACAGGTTAATCGCCCGGCGGTAAGTCTGCATCCAGCGGAAGGCTTTTATAGCCGGGGTGAGGAAAGCAAGGCCGATTCCTATCTGAGGCACCAGGTCCGTCATTCAAGTAACTCCTCTATCCTGGCTACCAGCAAGTTTTCACTAATAGCGCCGACCCAGCGGCTGACAATCAAGCCATCCCGGTCGATGAAGAAGGTGAGCGGAATGCCACTCACTCCATAATCGATTGTTATCCGTCCATTGATGTCCTGCCCGTTAGGATAAGTAATACCGAATTCCTCAATATAGGCCAGGGCATCCTCCTCTTTATCCTGAATATCCACTCCAATGAAGGTTACGCCCCTTTCCCTGTAAAGCTGCCATATCTCCTCCAGGACAGGCGCTTCATCACGGCAGGGGGGGCACCATGAGGCCCAGAAGTTAATCACTACCGGCTTTCCTTTCAGGCTGGAGAGGGTGATTTCATCCCCGCTGAAGAGCTGCAGGGTAAATTCGGCGGCAGGGCGGTTCACCCGGGCTGCCCCGCTGGCGCCGGTCAGGGGCTCTTTCGCAAATAACCCAAAAGCCAGAAGTGCGGCGAATCCAGCAATGACTAAAATAACAATGCCGGGAACCAGAAATCGACTAAAATTCACTCACAGCCTCCTGGAGACAGCTTACTATTATAGTATAGTGGATTATCATTTGGGTTAACAGTCTATCGGGTTACCGACAGGATTACCTTACCTGGTTGCATAAAAAAAGAGATTGTATTTTAATAGCAGAGAAGTACAATGACGAGAATTGCAGACCTGTTTTAAGGTTGTTCAAAGTAATACGATACTC
>JAZFUA010000109.1:0-3187 GCA_036446975.1 Dehalococcoidales bacterium | reverse complement strand
CTCCTTGATAAGGATATCCACCTTTGCTGTTCCATGGGAGGTGGGTTCGATATCCTTGATGTCCAGACACTTGCGGTCAACTTTCAGCCGCCCGCATTGACCAATCAGCATCTCGGCAACTGATTTCACCTTCCAATCGTCCCCGGTAACAATATGAATAAACTTGGCTTTTCGGTCGAAGGTAACCTCAGTCTTCACGTTTTTAAAATCGAACCGCGAAGAGATTTCACGTTTCACGTTGTTGATCGCATTATCCAGTGCCTGCAGGTCCACCTTACTCACCACATCGACAGATGGCATTTTAACCTCCTCGGTAGTGACTGTCCGTCCGGTTAATCTTACCACGAAAGTGATAATGACCCGGAATTATAGACGTTAACATCTTCAGCGAATAATACCGACAATGCCTACCGAACCCGGCCAATCGTTGGCACAAATAACAAGAGGTTCCTGATTATTCTGCCGGTTATCTTTACACTTTTAAATATTGAGCCATTTGCCTGCCAAGCTGTCTGGCTTCTTCAATCAGCGTCGAATTTTTGGCGGCATCCCCTATCTCATGAGCATAACCGGTAGCCGTGAATATGCCATCGTCACTGACATTGAAGTCTTCGGTAAATTGCCTTAGTGAGTACAGCGTATCTTCTATTCCCATCTGCTCAGCGACCACGACAATACCGACGGTCCTTGCTTGATATTCCTGGTTATGTTTATAAATCCAGTAATTTCTGTCCAGGAATGCCTTCATCTGGGCTGAAACATTATAATAATATACAGGGCTGGCCAGAATAACACCGTCCGCGGTGCGAAAATTATCTAATATCCATCCAGCATCATCTTTCTGAGTGCAAAAATCGTATGAAGCACAAGCGTCATGCCCTTTACATGAGTTTACCTCGTACTGACTGAGGATAATCTTCTCAGTATCAATACCTGCCTCTGACACTGCCTCCAGTGTCCGGTCAACCAGATAATTTGTGTTTCCCTTAACTCTGGGGCTGCCAACAATGGCGAGTACTCTCAACGTGTAACCTCCAGCCTTAAGGGGGGCATCAAAGCCGCTTGCTGCAACACCGGGAGCTGCTTCTCCCTGAATAACAATCCCGGCCCGCTAGACCTCTATTTGTAGACGCCGTATTCCTTGGTGAAGTCAATCATAGCTTTGACATTTTCCGGATTTGCCTGGTCAAAAAAGGCCCCGGTGTTTACGATAAACCCACCGCCTTTGCCGACAGTGTCGATGAGGTTCTTGACATAGTCTTTTATTTGCTGGGGTGTGCCGACGGCCAACAGTGAGACCGGTATATTGCCGGACAGGCAGGCCACCTTGCCCAGTGTTGCCTTAGCTTTAGCCATATCTGACTGGTCGATATTCCAGAGAGTCGTGCCTTTAGGTAAATCCCCGATAATTTCCAGACGGGAGTTATAGCAGCCTTCAACTGCCATGTTTGGCACGCATCCCTCATCAATTATGCCCATCAGGACCTTTCTAAAGGTAGGCCAGTAGAATTTCTTATACTGCTCATCAGAGAGGAAACCGTCCGCCCCTTTATGGAGAGGTATAAAGACCATTGGATTTCCAGTCATTTTTGATAGGGAGGTCGCCAAATTAATCATTGTCGGTACAATTGCTTCGAGGGCTTCGAGAAGCTTATCAGGCTGCCGGTAGAGATCCGTCATTATCCCCCTGGTACCCCGCAGGGTGTCGCCAATCATATCAAATGGCGCTTTGGTAACGCCGCCGCCGAATATGTTGGGAAATCCTGTCTCGGCCATTTCCTTATTGAATGCGCCAACAACCCCCGCCCATTTCAGAGCCTCATTCCCGGCCTCCATAAGTGCCTTATAGGCAGCCTGAATGTGGGGCAGGCCAAAGGGTATAAAACTAAAGGGTACTCCGTAGATTTCGGCTACCCCGGTCAGATTGGGGGGTGGGTGGAGGGGCTCCATGACGCCGAATATGCGGGCCGGCCAGATGCTGGTGAAGAAAAACGAAGGGTCATGAATTAAGAGGTCATATTCATCCGCCTTCATATATTCCCCTTCAATGGCCTGGTAGGGGTGCTCAGGGGGGACCCCGTGGCCGGGCCAGGCATATAATCTATAATCAACAGTTTCAAGAAACTTTCCCGAGCCAGGCGCGACCATGCCGATATGCACATCCGGCTCAAAGTCCACCATGTATTTTTTAAATGCCTGGTAGCATTTATCGTAGTCATACATTACTTCTTGCGGGGTCATCCCGGAATAATAAACAGGGAAAAAACTGGGGTATAGAAAAGCCGGCACCCGGTCCGGCAGCTTCTTCAGCTGAATGGCGTCTTTTATCCGGGTCACTCTCGCTTTGTACTGTTTTTCAGCTTCGGGGCTGACAAACTCCACTCCCTCCGGTGAAAGCCACTTGGCGAACATCTCTTCCTGTCTTTCATCCGAATTCATCTCTTCCCATTTCTTTTCCATTTTCGTTGCCTCCCGGTATTTTCTGCTGTAGATAACCAGAGCTTGCTCTCGATTTCTGTAAAATTACCATAATAAGCGGTAAATTACAATACTTTTTTATAAATAGTTCGTATCTTTATGATATAAATATATATTGAACCCTAAAAATCTTTCACATGAAGATATCCGGTTAACTATATCGACAAAGAAAAAGTAAGGGTTCTGCTTGACAAGATGGAAGTCGTGATATAGGATTTTTTTATCCTGGCTTGAACAGTTCCATTTACCTGGGGATGGAGAGACCATGATTAGCCAGATCGCGCCTTACTCCGGTCGACTGGAAATTGCTGGAAAGGGAAGATGAGTTCTGACAGATTAATATGCCGGTTCGAGGAACTGGGGCAAGAACACAATAACCAGGCTGGCAAAAAGAGCGCCAGCCTGGGAGAGATGATCCGGATGGGATTACCTGTCCCGCCGGGTTTTGTTATTTTCATTGCCATGTACAGAAAATTTGCTGAAGAAACCGGAGTGAAACAGGAAATTTACCACCATCTGGCTGGCCTTGGCGAACTCAATGGCCGGAACATAGCCGTATTCGACGAATTAAGCCAGAGCATCCGGGGCATGATTGAAGGTAAAGAAATACCGGAAGATATCAGCCAAATGGTAGACGGATACTACCGGGAGCTGAGCGACAAGATCGGCATTCCCGATGCGGCCGTATCAGTGCGGTCAGCGGGGACAG
>JAZFUA010000108.1:0-2216 GCA_036446975.1 Dehalococcoidales bacterium | reverse complement strand
GAGAAATTCGACCACCATCGGGGTTATAAATTCAGCACCTATGCCACCTGGTGGATACGGCAGGCTATTACCCGGGCCATAGCAGACCAGGCACGTACTATCCGTGTCCCGGTTCATATGATTGAGACGATTAATAAATTGTTGAGGGTTAGCCGTCGCTTGGCCCAGGAGTATGGACGGGAACCCAACCCAAAGGAAATCGGTGAACGGATGGACCTTCCTCCCACCAAAGTCAGGGAAATAGTCAAAGTAGCCCAGTTACCAGTATCACTGGAGGCTCCTATCGGGGAAGAGGAAGACAGCCACCTGGGCGATTTTATAGAGGATCGCAATGCTTTACCTCCGGTTGACGCCGCCTCCAAACAATTGCTTAAAGAGCAAATTGAGGAGGTGCTGACCGCCCTTACCCCCCGTGAACAGCGGGTGCTTCGATTAAGATTCGGGCTTGAGGATGGGCGAAGCCGCACCCTGGAGGAGGTGGGGCAGGAGTTTAATGTTACCAGGGAACGCATTCGGCAAATTGAAGCCAAGGCGCTCCGCAAACTCCGTCACCCCTCCCGCAGCCGTAAATTAAAAGACTATCTGGACTAGAGAACTCATTAAAATGTTGGTGTCTGAGAGGGGCGAAAGCCCCTCTTTTTATATCGTTTATCGTTCTTCGTTCCTGTTCCTATTAAAGAGGGAGTTCAGGGGTGAGCAGGATGTAAAAAATCTACTCCGGCTCTTTTTTGGTATCGATTAGGTCTCTGTTGAAGGCGGTGGCCACGACTTCTCCAAAAGCCTGGTATCTCCGGCCGGGGCTAACAAAGATTATCGGCTTTATCTTATCAACATCAGGTTTTCCATCGGTAAGGCAGTCTTCTGAGACAATACTTTCTTCAATCCTGCCGACAACCAGGGCGTGACTACCTAAATCCAGGATATGAATAACTTTGCATTCCAGGTTGACCGGGCATTGCTCAATCATGGGAGCGGTTTCTGATTTGCCGTAAAAAATATTGAAATGGCAGTCTGCCACTTTATCTGTTTTGCTGCCGGATATGATTCCGCAATAGTCTGTCTCTTCCGCCTGGTCAACCGAAGGCACATTGACCGAAAAAGTCATATTTTGCTTGATGCCTTTCAGGGTGTAGCGATGATGCTGAAGGGCTACGGTAATCATCGGGGGATTACTGCCGGCAATACCTGACCAGGCGGCGGTCATAAAATTTGGCTTATCATCAACATTTGCCCCAATCAGGAAGGCAGGCATGGGATAAACCAGCGTTTTCATATCCATGGTAACTTTAGCCATATGTTCTCCTCTATTTTAAATTATTGAATCTGTCAAAATTATAACCCCTTAAAATGACCGATAGCAAATAGATTGCCAAACCATTCCTGTTGATGTATTATGTGGCGAGTTTGAGGGAGGAAATAAAAGGTGATTGTTCTTTTCGGTGGGGCAGCCGGTGCCGGTAAGACTACCCTTGCCCGTCTTTGGGGTCAATCTCGTCTTCTTTGTGTGCATATTGAACTGGATGATGTTCGTAATCTTATTGTTTCCGGTCTGGCCGATCCCCAGGTTAAAACATCAGAACAGAGTGCCCAGTATCTTCACAGCCTGGCCGCTTGCGCTTCTTTAGCCCGTTCTTTTGATAGTAACGGGTATGATGTAGCTCTCGATGACGTCTTTGAGCCTCAAGCCACCCATGAACTCTGGCTACCCCATTTTAAGGGCCTGGATGTTCGCTTGATTATTCTTCATCCGCCATTTGAGATCCTTCTGGCGCGGAATGCCGGGCGTAAAAAGCAGGTTTTGGAACACCATATACGAGATCAGTATGATGCTGTGAAAAACTGGCCTCTGTCGCACCGAATTGATAGCGGAAAACTGACTCCTGCTCAGACCCTGGAGCGTGTAAATGCCGTTCTGGAATCTGTTGTTCTTGAGTAACGGAAAACTGCTTCACCGCAGATAGTAAATTTATGTTGACAAGCTCCCAAAGGAGGACTAAACTCATACCTGAATATGTAAAATCACTTAACCCACCCACCTTCTGGATAGAGGTGAAATTGATGAAACAGAGGGCACTGGAAATCGCTGATTATTGCGGTAAAGGATGCCCTTTTTAATGCGTTATTGACAAGATTGATGAGGTGACTTGATATAGTAAAAAACGAAGAGCCAAAAGAAAAGGACAATGAGTGGAGAAAAGGAACGCCCGTCTGGAGTC
>JAZFUA010000107.1:0-9074 GCA_036446975.1 Dehalococcoidales bacterium | reverse complement strand
ATATCCTTCTCATCGAGAATAAACTTGGTTTTTTCCATTTTCCCTCCTTACAGTATTTTACGGCTTATTTATTGGTTAGATACACTGATTTTTAACTATATATTTTGTGTTGATGTTTGTCAACAGAGGGGGTTTAGGATTGTTTATTAAGTTGAGAATCTTGAAAAAGAAGAGAGGGACTTTCCCGGCCTCCGGCCTATCTTGTTTCTCCGATAACAAAGGCAATGGCGTTTTCCCGTGAGTCGGAGAGACTGACTGCCAGCTCATCCAGACCCAGCTTATCGGCTTTATTCCGGGCGTTGCCGTGCAGTCGGACGGTCGGCTTACCGCTGTGTTCATTGAGTATTTCAATCTCTTTCCATCCCACTTCCCTGACCCCGGTACCGAGTGCCTTCATTACGGCTTCCTTGGCGGCAAAGCGGGTGGCCAGGGCGCCGGACCGGTTACGGCACAACCTGATTTCCGCCTCAGTATACACCCGGTGGAGGAAACGCTCTCCCCAGCGGTCAATGACCCTCCGGATACGGGCTATTTCTATTATATCTACCCCGGTGCAATGCATTGTCTGTTAATGACCATCCTTTTCAGATTAGGGTTACATTTTAGCACGGATTAGGCATTATCACCACCGGATTGACAGCCCTGATAGAAAGTGATATAAACCTGCTTAACCAGGAAAGAAGACCCTCTGCTTTAGCCAAATGTTTGCTTAAGAATAGGATGTCTTTATCAATGTATTGACTAGTTATGATGAGCGTAGTATACTCAATAAATCCCCGGTATATAAAGTAATCAAGCTATATTTAATTCCTGATTTCATTTAAGTAGTTTTATTTGAGAAATGATGAGGGGTGATGATATGAAGTAAGGGCAAATTAGCACCGTTACCAAAAATAGCGGTTGCAAAGAGTCTGAGGGTAATCGGGCTTGGCAGCAGATTTGGCTAAGACGATGAAGCCCTTGAGACAGTGAAGCTAAGCAAGAACAAGGCTATTAAATCAAAGGAGAAAAGGATGACAAAAAAGATTGCTTGGATAGCAGTCAGTGGCCTGATGGTGCTATCCCTGGTGTTAGCAGCCTGCGGCCCGGCAGCTACCCCGACTACCCCAACCACCCCGACCACCCCGACTACTCCGACTACTCCAACTACTCCGACTTCCCCGACTACCCCCTCAGAGACACCGGTGGAAGAAGAAGTGGTAGATACTACAGCACCCCAATATGGCGGTACACTTACCCTCGCCACAACTCGCGATATAAGGCAGTATGACTTTCTTGGTCCCGCCTTCACCCCGGATACTTCCTTCAGGATAACTAACGAGCCGGTCTGGGGAGGAGATTGGGCAAAAGGACCGGCCGGCGGCTACGGCACCGGTGAAAGTGACTGGGCTTCCAACTATGATATTTTTGACCACAAAGCCGGTTTTGCCGTTGAAAGCTGGTCATGGACCATCGATGAAGAGAATCAAGAGGGTACTATCATATATAAAGTACGCCAGGGTGTCCGATATCATCTTAAGGACACTGAAGCCGGGCGTCTGGTAGGTGGCCGGGAAATGACGGCTGAAGATGTAGCCTTTTCCCTTAACCTGCTGGTGCATGACAGCCGGACCTATGTCTATAGGGCTAATCCGGAGCTTCATGATGCGGTGATAACAGCCACCGGACCCTATGAGGTGACCGTGGTGGCACCGATTAATGCCGTGATACCGGCCTTAAGCCGTCTCGGCAACTATGGCCGGGTCATGCCTATAGAGGTTGTAGAGAAATACGGTGACATGGCTGACTGGAAGAATTCAGTTGGTACCGGTCCATTTATTCTTACTGATGTTGTTCCCGGGGGTAACATTGCTTTAGACAGAAACCCCGATTACTGGGGGATAGACCCGGTGGGTCCGGGCAAGGGTAACCAGTTACCCTATATAGACCGCATTAGATACATCATCATACCTGACCTGTCTACCCGGCAAGCCGCCCTGCGGGCAGGGAAGATTGCCCGGTTAGGTGGAGTTACCTGGGAAGACGCTATCACAATGCGGAACACATCTAAAAACTTGGTGGAAATACAGGGTAACTTTGGTGGCGGTGGAGTCCAACTCAGGGTAGACATGCCGCCCTTTGATGATGTCCGGGTTCGCCGGGCGCTGATGATGGCTACCGACTTTAACGCCATAAACGACAGTATCTGGGGTGGTCTCGGCTACCTGCTGACCTACCCGTTTTCCTATAGCCAGCCCTATAAACCCCTTATCGTTACCTTTGACGACCCGGATATGAGTGACGAAATCAGGGAAATCTATACCTACAATCCCGAGGGATCGAAGGCACTGCTGGCTGAAGCCGGCTATCCGGACGGCTTTAAGGTCACAGCCCTCGTCACCTCTACCGAGGTTGACTTCCCCTACTCAATCTGGAAAGATATGTGGTCCAAGGTGGGCATCGACCTTGACCTGATGGTCAGAGACTCCGGGCAAAAGAGCACCATCGTCTCCAAGAAGGAGCATCCTCCGATAACAAGTTCGGGGGGGAATGTTCACGGTATATTCTACCTGCTGCCTACATTGGTAGGCACAGCCGGTGGTAACGCTCATGTTCTTGACGATCCCCAGATTAACGAGGCGATACTGGAAGTGCGAAGGATGGCTCTTACCGATCTGGGCGCCGCCATGGACATAATGAGGGAGAAGATAGTGAAACGCAGTCTCCTCCAGGCATATGGCATCCCCAGGGGAGGGGCTCCTACCTTCGTCTACTGGCAGCCTTGGCTGAAGAACTACACCGGTGAAACAACCATCGGCTACTTCATGCAGACCTGGTGGGCAAACTGGATCTGGATTGACCAGGACCTGAAGGAGTCCATGGGACACTAACCAAAACCTGATACTCTTGGATGTATCCGAACAGGTGAACAGATAATTAGCTGCCGGGGGATTAAAAACCTCCGGCAGCTTTTTTTACTGAAAAACTATAGTTAATAGCAGGTACGGAAAGTAAATAAAAACCCTTCTTTACCAGTTGAATAGGAAGACTCCCTTTAGTATAATCAATCTTAAATTGTAATGGGTGGTATGTGGGAGGATAAGATAATAAGCACAGGGTAACCGCAGTGATTTAAGGAGAATGAAAATGGTAGAAAAAGGGAAAACAGAGGGTATGCTCAGCTCGTACCGGGTGCTGGACCTGGCCGGCGAGACCGGCCTGCTGTGCGGCAAGTTACTGGGCGACCTGGGAGCTGATGTTATCAAGGTTGAAAGACCGGGTGGCGACCCGGCCCGGAGCATTGGTCCTTTTTATCATGACGAACCGGATCCGGAAAAGAGTCTCTTCTGGTTTGCCCTTAATACCAGCAAAAAAGGGATAACCCTTAATATCGAGACAGGCGAAGGCCAGGAAATCTTCAAGAAGCTGGTAAAAAATGCCGATTTTGTAATAGAATCTTTCCCGCCGGGATACCTGGACGAACTTGGGCTGGGATATCCGGCTTTAGAGAAGATTAATCCTGAAGTGATTATGGTTTCCATAACTCCCTACGGGCAGACCGGACCTTATAAGGACTGGAAGACATCTGATATTGTAGCCTGGGCGATGGGTGGTAATATGGCGCCGTGGGGTGAGTCTGACCGTCCTCCCATCCACTTCAGCCATCATTCTCAGGCCTATCTTCACGCTGGAGCCGATGGGGCAATCGGGGCCTTGACGGCTCTCTACCATCGATGGACTACCGGAGAGGGACAACAGGTAGATATCTCAATCCAGGAGGCGGTAACTCAGTGCCTTGAACATATTACCGCCAACTGGGATCTGAGACAGGCCTTGCCCAAGCGGACGGAAGAACTACGCGCCGGAGCCGGCCATAGCACTACCCTGATTTGGCCCTGCAAGGATGGTTATGTATCCTGGTCTCACGGAGGTAACTCGGTGCTTGCTCCCAGTCTGCCCCTTATCAGGTGGATGGAGGAGGAGGGGGTGACCAGTGAATTCTTAAAAGAGTTCGATTGGAGCAGGCCTGATTTTGCCCGGATATCCCAGGAGGAAATGGACCAGATAGAAGGACCAACGGCCGGGTTTTTTATGTCCCGCACCAAGGCCGAACTTCTGGAGGGGGCGGTTAAAAACAAGATTATGCTCTATCCGGTAGCGACGACTGCCGACATGCTGGAAAGTACCCAACTGGCTGCCAGGGAGTTCTGGACAGAAGTGGAGCATCCTGAATTAGGGGCTACGATTACTTACCCCGGCGCTTTTGCCCATACTTCAGAGGTACCCCCCAGAATATCATGCCGGGCCCCGCTTATCGGTGAACATTCTAAAGAGATATACCTGGAGGAACTGGATATATCGGAAGAAGAGTTTACCTCATTAAAGCAAAAGGGAGTTATTTAATTGAGCCGGGTAAGAAAAGGAGAAGAAAATGGCCAAAAAATTGCTTGAAGGCATCAGGGTAGTTGATTTTAGCTGGCATCTTACCGGTCCCCTGACAACCAAACATCTCTCTGACCTGGGAGCCGAGGTAATTATCATCGAGTCCAGGAGAAGGCCCGGCTGGCGGCGAGGAGCTCCCCGTTCGAGTAGCACTGACCAGTACTGTACTTCAAAGCTCAGTGCTACCATTAATACCCGTGATCCCAGGGGGCTTGAGTTGGCCAAGCGGCTGGTGGGTCATTCCGATATAGTGATAGAAAACTTTGCCGGTGGGGCGATTAAGAGGATGGGTCTGGGTTATGAAGTGCTTAAGGAGATAAAGCCGGACATCATCATGCTCAGTACTTCCATGCAGGGGCAAACCGGGCCCCACTTTGATCACCCCGGCTCGGGGCATAAACTGACGGCCCTGACGGGATTTAGCAATATTCTCGGCTGGTCAGACCGTAAACCAGCCTGGATAGGCGCCTACACTGATTTCATTGCCCCCCGCTATAACATGCTGGCAATTATGGCCGCTCTTGAATACCGGCGCCGCACGGGAAAAGGTCAATACATTGACATGTCCCAGTATGAAAACGGTATTCAGTTCATGGCGCCTCTCGTCCTTGACTATTCTGCAAATCGGCGGGTAGCCAGCAGGACAGGAAATCAATCTCCTTCGGCTGCCCCTTATAACGCCTATCCTTGCATTGGCGAAGACAGGTGGTGTTCTATCTCCGTATCTACCGATGAAGAGTGGCGGAGCTTCTGCCAGGTTATCGGTAATCCGGGGCTGACCGAAGACGCCAGGTTCGCTACTCTGACAGCCAGGAAGGAAAATGAGGAAGAGCTTGACCGGCTGGTTGGCGAGTGGACAATTCAACATACGGCCGAAGCGGTAATGAATTTGATGCAGGACGCGGGGGTGGCGGCCGGAGTGGTGGAAACCGGTGAAGACCTGCTGGATAAGGACCCCCAATTGAAGCACCGGAACTTCTTCCGGGAGCTCGAGTACCCGGGAATAGGCACATACCGTACCCAGGTCGGATCTCACTTTCTCCTGTCAAAATATGAGTATGAATTGAAAGCGGCCCCCTTACTGGGTGAACACAATGAATATGTCTTCAAAGAGCTCTTGGCTATGCCATCTAAAGAGTATGACTCACTGGTGGAAGAGGGGGTTATTGACTGATTCCGGTAATTCCACTTCAGCTTTCAGGTCAGATAATATGCGCCTTGACCAGGTTGGTGCTCCCCGGGATGCGTAAAGGAAGTCCAGCCGTAATTACCACCAGGTCTCCCCGGCCGGCAATTCCTGTCTCCAGAGCAACTTTCCTGGCCATTTCGAACATTTCTTCCAGGTTTTCAGATTCAGGATTTATCAGCGGAAAAACTCCCCAGGCCAAGGAAAGGCATCTCACGCAGGTCTCGGAAGGAGTCACGGCCAGAATTGGTTGTTCCGGGCGGTATTTCGATAACCGCAAAGCGGTGGTTCCGCCAATGGTAAAAGCTATTATGCCTTTGGCCTGCACCTGGTGGGCTATCTGGCAGGCGGCCCGGGCCAGGGCGTCATCAACTTCGGGGAGAATATCAGGCCACCTTTCGCGGAGTATCTGGTCGTAAGGAATTGCTGACTCCGCCTCCAGGGCTATTCTTGTCATCATTTCTATAGCTTCAACCGGGTAACTGCCGATGGCTGTTTCCTCGGAAAGCATCAGGGCATCACTGCCGTCGAGGATGGCATTGGCGACATCGGTCGCCTCCGCCCTGGTCGGGCTGGTTGACCGCACCATTGACTCAAGCATCTGAGTAGCGGTTATTACCGTTTTTCCGCAGCGGTTAGCTTCCTTGATGAGCCGCTTCTGGGCCAAAGGCACTTTTTCAATGCTTATCTCAAGAGCCAGGTCTCCCCTGGCTACCATTATCCCATCGCCAGCTTCAAGTATCCCCCCACTTTGTTCTAAAGCCGCGGCTTGCTCTATTTTAACAATGATCGGTATGTGAGAGTTCATATTCTTAAGCAGTGAACTGACATCTGCTACCTGTTGCTCCGAGGAAATAAAGGAGAGAGCGATGAAATCTACTCCCTGGGAATTGGCAAACTCAAGATGCTCATTAAAGACGGCTTTCATATCCCCGGTACGCCTTTTCAATCCGGGGAGGTCGAGGAGTATGCCTGTGGGGAGATTCAGTTTCCGGCTAAGCGAGCGAACTTCGGAGATGAGACGGATGTGCTCTTCAAAAGTCCCGTAGGCCAGGTTAAGCCGGGCAACGTCCATCCCGGCTATCAACATCCTCTCGATAACTTCGGGAGAACTGCTGGCCGGGCCCAGAGTGCAGACTATCTTAACGTGGCGTTTCATTCTGTCAAGGTTCATGGTTGGTTCTATTTTAGCACATCCGGGTTGGTTTGCAGACCGTCTTGATAACGGGACTCCTTGATTATTTTACCAATATGATATATCTTACCTCTTGGCGCTGGGGTGAATCCTGGAATAGGGGAGGCAATATGGAATATCGCATACTGGGTAAGACCGGGCTTCGGGTGTCTGAAATCGGGTTTGGCTGCGGAAACGTGGGTGGTCTGATGGTCCGGGGGAGTCATCGGGAGCAGATAGAGGCCGTTAGTTATGCCTTAGGGCTGGGCGTTAATTACTTCGATACCGCTCCTGCTTATGGAAATGGCAGGTCGGAAACTAACCTGGGACAGGTTCTCAAGGAACTCCAACCCGATGTGGTGGTGGCTACCAAGGTGGGTATAAACAGTGATGACATGGGGGATTTAAAAGGTGCCGTGGAGTCTTCTCTGGAAACAAGTCTGAGTCGGCTGGGACGAGACTCTGTCGATGTGCTTCAGCTGCATACTCCGATATCTTTGGAATCCGCTGAAACCGGGCGGCGTTGGAGCCTGAGTCTCAATGATGTACTGGGTACCGATGGTATCGGTGAAGCCTTCGAATCAGTCCGCTCCCAGGGTCTTGTCCGCTTTCTCGGCTTCACCGGTCTGGGTGAGACCGAGGCCCTGCACCGGGTAATTGATAGTGAGCGCTTCGATCTGGTGCAGGCATACTATAACCTCTTGAATCCCAGCGCCGGTGTGGCTGTGCCCTCTGAGTTTAAGGGGCATAACTTCAGCCAGCTTATTAACCGGGCCAAGCAGAGAAATATGGGCGTAGTGGTTATCAGGGTTATGGCCGGGGGGGCATTGGGAGGGAAGGTGGCTCGTAGCGGATTTGCCTCACCCAGCGTTGGAGGGGCCATAGCGCCAGGGGCTGAGTACGAAACCGACGAGACTCGCGCCGGAAAGCTCGACTTTATGTTGAAGGATGACCTGACAAGCCTGCCTCAGGCTGCCGTCAGATTTGCCTTGTCCCATCAGGATGTATCTACGGTACTGGTGGGATACTCTAACCTCGGACAGATAGAACTGGCTGCCGGTTGTTCCGGGAAAAAACCGTTATCCAAAACGGTTATGGAAAAATTGAGGGCTCTCTGGTCGACTGATTTTGGCATATAATAACTAACTTAAGGAGATTTGTAAATGACTGTAAAAGTAGTTGGAATTTTAAGTCCGGGAGATATGGGGCATGCGGTTGGTCGTGTCCTGGTGGATAACGGGCTGAAGGTAATCACCTGTCTGGAGGGACGAAGCAAGCGTACCGCTGAGCTGGCCGGAAAAGCCGGAATTGAAGCCGTGCCGTCATATCAACAGCTGGTAGGGGATGCGGATATGATTCTTTCAATCCTGGTGCCTGCCGAAGCGACAAATGCGGCTAAGCTGGTAGCCCGGGCTTTAAAGGACACCGGAGAGCAGATTGTCTACGCTGATTGTAATGCTATTGCTCCGGCTACGGTGAAGGAGATTGGAGAAATAATCGTTAAGGCGGGAAGTCGATTCGTGGATGGAGGAATTATCGGTGGCCCGCCCTCTCCCGGGGGTTCCACACGAGTGTACGCTTCGGGACCGGACGCCGGAGAATTCGAGCAACTTAAGAACTTTGGACTGGATATACGGATAGCCGGGAAGGAGATAGGACAGGCATCCGGTCTCAAGATGGTCTACGCCGCTTTGACCAAGGGGACCTCGGCTCTTTCTCTTGAACTGCTGGTTGCCGCCTGGCGGATGGGACTTTACGAGACCCTGATGGGAGAGTGGGAGACAAGCCAGAAAGGCAGGCAGGAATCGTTAGGCCGTTCCTTACAGAGTATCCCCAGTAAGTCAAAGCGGTGGATTGGTGAAATGGAAGAGATTGCCAAGACTTTTGCTGATGTGGGATTAACGCCTAAAATACTCGAAGGAGCGGCTGATATCTACAGGTTTGTGGGCAATAACCAGGTTAGCGATGAAACGCCCGAGACTATTGATAGAAACCGGAGTCTGGAACAGCTCATCCGGGTTCTGGCGGAAGACAGGGCGTAAAAAACTGCCTGTAAACAGACAGCGAAACTTTCCGGGTTCTTCCTCATAATTTTCTCCGAAAATAGCCAGGATAAACGTCTGAAAGAATTTGTGATAAAATAGCTGTTGGATTATACTTACTGTTTCGAAAGAATATTATAAATTATAAAAAGGAGAAGATCAGATGACAGGTGTACTCGAGGGTTTGAAAGTAATTTCCATGGAGCTTATGGAGGCTACTCCAGCTGCCACTTGCTGGCTGGCTGATTGG
>JAZFUA010000106.1:0-2212 GCA_036446975.1 Dehalococcoidales bacterium | reverse complement strand
GCTTAAACTTGGTTACTGAAATATGTGAAATGATTTAAGGAGAGTACAGATGGCAGAAACGGATAAGAGCTACAAGTTCCTTAACCCGACCGGTACCCAGGAGTCAGTGGAGCTATCCCCCCTGGCGCCGCGTCTTGACACCCTCGACGGCAAGGAAATCTACTTCAGTATCTGCGGTGAGCCGGATATCACCATACCTCTAGAGAAGAAAGTGAAGATGGATTATCCTAATGTCAACTGGAAAATAAAAAAGACCTATAATATTACCCCGGTTCGGATATCGGAAGAGGAGATGAAGACGGCCGATGGTCTGATACTCGGGGTCTGCTGGTGACATGGGGCTGTAAACAGGCAGTTGCCTTATTTAGCGGAACTTGAGAAAGCCGGCATCCCAACCGTGCTCATTGATTTATCGGAAGAGACTGAGAAGATCAGGCACGACGCATTTATATACGGGGTTCCCCAGCAACGATTGGTAGAAGCGGCCCGTATTACTCCCGGCCCGGAAGCTGTTGAGGAAATTTTTGATGACGTAATTGGTGGTTTGCTCCGTCCCCTGACTGACGAAGAAAAAGAGAGTGGTAAATGGGCGCCGGAGGAGCCGAGGATACTCTTTGAGGGTACCCTTGATGCAGCCGAGACCTTTTATGACCAGTCGGAGAATATTGCCGGGATTCTTAATGCTCCTTTCGCCCTGTATACGGACGGCCTGCCCATCAGGGTACCCACTGAAGAGCGAGTTAAAGAGATGCTGACCGGCACCAGCCACAAACCGGATGAGATCATAACCCTCCAGAATGATACAGAAATGAGGGGAGTAGGAGGGGAGCGTGGATTCACCCAGAAGAAGGGTGATGTGGTGAAGTTCATGCCCATGGGCAGGACGGCTACGGTGGAGCAGGTAGCGATAAATGCCGTGATGGCCGGCTGCAAGCCGGAGTACTTCCCCGTGGTACTGGCTATTGCCGAATCCGGGGGGGGCACCGGTGATGGACGGGGTGGCGGCGGGGCATTTATGGTTAGTGGACCCATTGTTAAAGAAATAGGTATTAATGTCAGCTACGGCCGGTTTAGCATCGGTAACCCCCCTAATAAGACCATTGGTCGTGTCGGTAGCCTTCTGTGGAGAAATCTGGGTGGCTATAAAGAGACAGTATCCACCATAATGACTTATGGGAGCCCGGTTACCAACGGCGGTTTCATTCTTGGTGAGTATGCGGAAGCGCTACCCTCCGGCTGGAAGGGCTTGAACGAAGAGTTTGGTTACAAGAAAAACGAGAGCATTATTATGACTACCAGGCCGGGTTCATGGGGGATTGGCCAGGAGCATATGCCGGGTGTATATCGCTCACTTCAGAAAAGCGGTCACGGCGCTATAGCCCGGTTCCTGGATGTTAAGGGCATCCCCGGCCCCCACAACTATATGGAATTTATCTCCGATGGTATCTGGCGTACTATGGAGGGTGGATTTACCCTGGTACTGGTTCCCCAGATGGCACAGGACATGTTCGACTATGGCTTCAAGTCAAAAGACGAGATATACGAGTGGATGTGGAAGAGAAGCTTTGAGCCGGTAAAAGAATACCGGATGAGGGGCAGGCCGGATTTCCACACCAATGGCTGGACGGCCATAGAGAGGACTTCAGGCAAGCACTGGAAAGAGCTGGACGATGATTACATGGTGCCGGCCGGAGGGAACGGTCCCTGGGAGTACTGCATAATTGTCTGCGATGGCCAGGAAACAGCCAGTGCCAGGTTCAGCGGCGGACACGGACAGGCCTTCAACATAGATACCTGGAGATAGGCTTAAGCCGGCCTGCAAGACATTTGAATTATTGGTCAATTCATCGCCAGCACCTTCAGTGAAAGCTATCTGTGCTGGCGATGGTAAATTTGGTTTAGTCTGCTACGAAGAACTTATCAGGGAAAGGTTTTGCCAGGCTGGCTATTGACCGGAGCCTGTGAATTATCACTCATTTCGGTAGTGAAAGTTAGTATAGAGACTGAATTAATTAAGGAGAGTATAAAATGGCAGAGAAAACGAAACCAGAAAGCGCGCTCAGTCCCTACCGTGTTTTGGACCTGACCGATGAGAAAGGATTGCTTTGCGGTAAGATACTCGGCGACCTCGGGGCTGATGTCATTAAGATTGAGAAGCCGGGCGGAGATGCTACCCGGAGCCTAGGCCCTTTTTATCATGACGAGCCTGACC
>JAZFUA010000105.1:0-3921 GCA_036446975.1 Dehalococcoidales bacterium | reverse complement strand
GCTATGTCTCGTGTGCCTAGAGAGTGTTTTATTCCCTCGTCGGAACAGCATTTGGCCTATGAAGACAGGGCACTGCCTATCGGTCTTGACCAGACAATTTCCCAGCCCTTTATCGTAGCCCTGATGACTGAGGCACTGGAGCTTACCGGTAATGAAAAGGTGCTGGAAATAGGCACCGGGAATGGATATCAGGCAGCTATTCTGGCTGAGTTGGCCCGATTGGTGATTACGGTAGAGCGTTTACCGGCTCTTGCTGAAACGGCCAGGAAAATACTGGATAACCTGGGTTATACCAATATCGCTGGTCACCTGGCTCAAGAAACCTTGGGTTGGCCTGAAGAGGCGCCCTATGATGCTATAATAGCCACTGCCGGCGCTCCCTGCGTACCAACTGAACTCCTGGACCAGCTGGCAATCGGTGGACACCTGGTAATTCCTGTGGGTTCAAAACAGGTTCAGCAGCTCTATAAAATTACCCGGCAAAAAAAGAAAAATAAAACCCGGAATCTGGGTGGCTGCCGCTTTGTCTCTCTTATTGGCGAAGGGGCCTGGGAAAAGTAATAAATAAATATCTGTTGGAGAGGGAGAAAATGGAAATATTTGAAGCTATCAAGGACCGAAGAAGTATTCGTCAGCAAAAACCGGACTCGATTGACGATGAAACACTTCAAAAAATACTGGAAGCTGCTCGTTGGGCCCCTTCATGGGCTAACACTCAGACCTGGCGATTTGTAGTGGTACGGGATAATGATATAAAGACTCAGCTGGCCGGAACTCGACCCCAAAGGCCCCCCGGTCCTCCCCCTGGCGGAGTTAGACCCGATGGACCGTCCGGCCCCCCGGCCACCGCCTCAGCCATCACACAGGCCCCTTTGATAATCGTCGTCTGTGCTGAATTGGGTAAAGCCGGCGTCCGCCCTGACGGTACTTACACTACTGACAAAGGGGATACCTGGTATATGTATGATACCGCCCTGGCTACCCAAAACCTGGTGCTGGCGGCCCATGCTCTAGGAGTGGGTACGGTGATTATGGGTGCTTTTGATGCCAAAAAAGCCGCCGAGATTCTGGGGGTACCGGAAGGATACTGTGTGGTAGTAATGATTCCGTTAGGTTTCCCCGCTCAGGAAGGCAGACCCCCCACCAGAAAAGAACTTTCCGAGATTGTATTTTATGATAAATTCCAGGCCTGAAAGGTAGCTTCCCCGTTTGATTTGGGCTGATATTTGATGAGCAGTTACTTTTGATGAGCTTTAAGAAATGGATATTTCTGTCCCTGTTTTTATTCGTCGCCGGGCTGCTATGGGGTCTGGCAACCCCTATTGATACTAGCGGTCTCCTTGCTGAAGATGTCGCTGCTCTTGAAGAGCTGGCTGCTTTCCTGGCTCCACTGCCTCAGCAATCTCTTTTTACCTTTATCTTTTTAAAGAATGTTTTGGCGATAGCAGTAAGTTTTGCTTTCAGCCCCTTTTTCTACCTGGCACCGGTTATGGCCCTGATTCTCAACGGCGGAATTCTGGGAGTGATATCCATTCTGGTGATTCAGGAAAAATCCCTGGGTTTTCTGTTAGCCGGCCTGGTGCCTCATGGTATCTTGGAAATCCCCGCTTTTATTATTGCTCAGGCGGCTGCTTTCAGTTTTGGCACAGCGACGATGCTGGCTGTGCTGAAAAAAGAAAAGCGCAAGTTACTGATACCTAACCTCAGGCAGAATTCAAGGTATCTGGCAATATCTGTTGCCTTACTTTTGGTGGCAGCCATCATCGAAACATACCTGACCCCATTGTTTCTGGCTGGTTAGAAACCTGCTTAGTGTAGGGGTGAGAGCCGTATTGGGTAGTTAATGCCTTTCTTCTGCATAGGTACGCAAAAATTCCAGACAGCACCGGGTCTGCCACCTCGTTTCTCTGTTTTAACATTTTTCCGAATGATATTTGAAGAAAAACCTGTATATTGGGAAAGGAAGATAGAAAATGAGAGTCATTGAGAGACGAAGCCTCTGGAACTAAAGAGTGTATAAGAGGGACGAAGTCCCTCTCAGTAAAACTACTTCCCCCTCTCCTTCAAAGGAGAGGGGGATTAAGGGAGTGAGGTTTATAAATAGCTACTTGCTGTAACTGCCAACTCTGGGTATAATAGGGGTGAAAAATAGGGAAAGCAGGTGAATTGATGGACCAATTCGGAATTGATAACATTCGCAACCTTGTATTATTGTCTCACAATGGCGCCGGCAAAACATCATTGGCGGAAGCCGCTTTATTTAACAGCGGGGTGATCAATCGATTGGGTAAAGTTGATGATGGAACCACCACATCTGATTACGATCCGGCTGAAGTAAAACACCAGATCAGCATTAATCTGACAGTGCTCCCCTTCCAGTGGAAAGAAACCAAAATTAATCTTATGGATACTCCCGGTTATTCTGACTTTGTCGCCGAAGTTCAGACCGGGATTAGAGTCAGCGAAGGAGCCATAATTGCGGTGTGCGCTGCCTCTGGCGTTGAGGTTGGTACCGAGCAGATGTGGGCTCTTTGCGAGCAGGCAAATCTATCCCGTCTTATCTTCGTGAACAAGATGGACCGTGAGAATGCTGATTTCTACCGGACACTGGATGAGTTGCAGGCTAAACTTGGCTCAAAATGCGTCGCCGTCCAGTTGCCCATCGGCTCTCAAAATGATTTTCAGGGAGTTGTTGACCTGCTGTCGATGAAAAGTTATACCGGGTCTGAAGCTAAAGAGGGCGAAATTCCCCCTTCAGAGCAGAGCCGGGTTGATTCTTTGCGAGAAAAGCTGATAGAGGCAGCCGCGGAAGTTGATGATAGCTTACTGGAAAAATACCTGGGGGGAGATGAACTCAGCCAGGAGGAAATTGCTAATGGTTTACAGCAGGGCGTAGCCGCTGGCAAGATTGTCCCGGTTCTGGTAGGTTCCGCCTTGAAAAACACCGGCATTAACCTTCTTATGGATGCGGCTCTTAGTTATTTGCCGTCGCCAAAAGAACGGGATGTGGCTGTTCTGGGAAATTCCGATACACAGGAAATGATGAAACCGGATGCGGATGGCCCCTTGGCCGCCCTGGTTTTTAAGACCACCGCTGACCCCTATGTTGGTAAACTTACCTATTTCAGGGTTTATAGCGGTGTCTTTGAAAGTAACTCTCAGGTATGGAATGCTAACCGGGGTGAAGGGGAGCGTATTGGTCAGCTGTTTACCCTGAGAGGTAAAAGCCAGGAGCAGATATCCCGGATAACTGCCGGAGACATTGGAGGAGTAGCCAAGCTGAATCTAACCGGTACCGGGAACACGCTCTGCCGGCAGGACAAACCGGTAAAGATTGTTGCTATGTCCTTTCCCAAACCGGTTTTCAGTCAGGCGGTTTTTCCCAAGACCAAGGCTGACCTGGATAAGTTGGGCTCTGCCCTTTCAAGGCTGGCTGAAGAGGAACCTACCCTCCAGGTGCGCCGGGATATTGAGACGGGTGAGACTATCCTGTCGGGACTCGGTGAGACGCAACTTGGAGTCGCTATTGAGAAGATTCTGCAGAAATTCGGGGTGGGTATTACCCTGGAAACCCCCAAGGTTCCTTTCAGGGAAACCGTTACTATTGCCACCAAGGCCGAGTACAAACACAAGAAGCAGACCGGGGGACACGGGCAATATGGTCATGTCCTTTTGGAGGTGGAGCCGTTACCCCGTGGCAGTGAGTGTGAGTTTGTTGACAAGGTAGTAGGTGGCCGCATACCCAAGAACTATATTCCGGCGGTAGAAAAAGGAGTAAATGAAGCAGTCCATGAAGGAGTTCTGGCCCGCTACCCGGTAACCAGCATAAAGGTAACTGTCTATGATGGCAGTTTTCACCCGGTTGATTCCTCTGAAATATGTTTTAAGATTGCCGGCTCCGGGGCGTTGAGGAAAGGATTG
>JAZFUA010000104.1:0-2789 GCA_036446975.1 Dehalococcoidales bacterium | reverse complement strand
GGGGAATATGGCAGGTATCTATAAGAAAGGTCAAGCCTCCCGTTTCATAGGGTGTTAAAGAAGGATGAAATCCCTCTTATAAAACGCTTCCCCATTTCCTTTTAAGGAGAAGAGACTAAGGGGTGAGGTGAAAATAATCTCAATAATACGTAAGGGAGAAGAGAATGCCTGAGCTGCCTGAAGTAGAAACGGTAAAAAATGAGCTTTTGCCCCATATTATCGGACGCCGGATAACCGGCGTTACCTTATTATGGGAGGGAATAGTTAAAGAGCCTTCCGCTGCCGAGTTCCGTACCGGTGTCACAGGTCAGACAATTACGGATATCAGCCGGCGGGGGAAATACCTCTCCCTCAGTTTGAGTGGAGGGGAAACACTGATTATCCACCTGAAGATGACCGGCTCATTGATTGTTAAACAAAATAACGAAGAGCTGCCGAAGTACACCCGTGCCGTAATTCACCTGGATAATGGTACCGTTATTGCCTTCCGTGACCCGCGTAAGTTCGGTGTGCTGCGTCTGGTGAAGGATAGGAACAGTATCATCGGTAAACTTGGTCCGGAACCTTTTGATGAAGATTTCACTCCTCAGGTACTGGCCCGGATTTTGGAAAAAAGGAAAACACCCATGAAGGCCCTGCTCTGCGAGCAACACCTGATTGCCGGAATCGGCAGTATGTATGCCGATGAAGCCCTCTTTGCTATAGGAATCCATCCCATGAGGTCTGGTGACAGTCTGACTCAACAGCAGGTAGAACAGCTTTACCACCAGATTCGCCGCATACTCTGGACGGCTATCGAGAACAAAGGGGCCAGCGTGGATACTTATTACCGCCCTGATGGCACAAAGGGCACGGCCCACTATGAATTCAAAGTCGCCCACCGCTTTAAGGAAGCCTGTGATGTCTGTGGTACTCCAATAGAGCGTATTAAGGTCCGCCAGCGCGGCAGCTACTTCTGCCCCAAATGCCAGCCGGAACTCTAATCGCTACGTCTGAAAGGTGGGTACCGGTCAGTGGTTAGCAAGACGGCGTAGGCTTCTACTCTTAGCGACCATCGTAATACTCCAACCACAAAATCAAACAGGCCTGGGGGGTAACGACCCGTAAATAAGATGGCAAACCAGGCAATCAATACACAAAACATCACACCAATATAGAGGAAAAGTAAAATAATGTAGTGTGGTATGGCCAGTAACCACTTTACCAGCGGCATCCCTCGATGAAGATCTCGTTCAGCATCCGGATAGTGTATTTCGATATGGTCCTCCTGGTCTTCGTCAGTTGATGGGTATTCATCCCTGATCAATGCCAGGTAAGCACAAACGCGGTTGCCGAACTTGATAAGGGCTATATTCCAGTCAAACCACCACCTGGGATACTTCTGGCGGAAAAGCAGCATTAACATTAGTGGTATAAAGACAGTCGCGGCGCTATATTCCCAACGCCACTGTCCAACCATTGTCTCCTGGTTCCCATTACTTCCTGCTAATAGGGCCAGGATGATAAAGATTGGAATTACTGTGAAAATCCGGAAAAAAGATGTCAGTCTGTTTAGCGGTCTTTCGGGGTAATCGATGGACAAGCTCACCGGGTAGCTGGTTGAAGTCTGCGCCATGATAGAACCTCCTAATTAGTGCAGTGTTACGCCCATTAAGTTACTATTACTCAAGGCGATTGTCAATACATGGCCAACTAATTCTGCACTAAATACCAACCGGAATCTTGATACCAACAATAGACGGACAGTAACCTTAACAAATATTATTGTATTTAGCTATTTCTTCTAAATTTATTAATTGAGTTATTTAGGCTATGGACTGATAATACTGAGCCAACACCAGGAATAAATCCTGCGAGGGTTAATCCAATCTTGTTTAATGCCGATTTTCTTTGTCTACTTTTATACGCTCTTTTCCCAGCCCTTGACCTAGCTACAGACACTCTTCTTTTTGCCATCTGAGTCTCCTCCTATTCTCTAGCACTTGGTATAGCCGCAGCCATGGCAGACATAGCAGCCTTCCTGGTAGGCCAGCAGGCTGGCGCATTCGGGACACTGGCCGGCCACATTCCTGGCTGGTGCGTAGATTTGAGGAGGGCTTACAGTTTCCTGGCCGCCGTTACTATCGTTGCCGGTGTCACCCTTTATGCGTTTCTCCAGGACACTGGAGATAGCATCGGCGCAGGATAACACGGCTTTGCCCTGTTCCCAGGCGATAGATGGGCAGCGAATGCCGCGGAGATGTTTTACTATAGAGGCAACATCTACCCCTGACCTGAGAGCCATAGAGATAAGACGACAGATAGCTTCAAGCTGGGCTGTTGCACAACCTCCGGCTTTCCCCAGGCTCGAAAAGACCTCGAAAAGCCCCTGCTCATCAGAGTTCACGGTTATATAGATATGCCCACAGCCGGTAGTCACCATCTCCGTAATCCCGGTGGTTACCTTTGACCTCTCCCTGGGGGAGATACTTACTTGCGCTTCTTTTTTCTCCACCGGGCTGGTGCTTAACGGTTGCTCATCACGGCTTTTGTCCCGGTAAATGGTTATTCCCTTGAGTTCAAGGTCATAAGCCATCCCGTATACCTTGTCTATGTCTTCCTCGGTAGCCTCCTGGGGGAAGTTGACCGTCTTGGATACGGCGTTATGGGTGGACTTCTGGAAGGCTGCCTGCATCCTGACATGCCATTCAGGACCTATTTCATGGGCGGTAACAAATACCTTCTTTATCTTATCGGGAATATCTTCCATAGTGTGAAGATGGGTTCCTGTGGCTAACCGCTCCATCAGT
>JAZFUA010000103.1:0-3444 GCA_036446975.1 Dehalococcoidales bacterium | reverse complement strand
GGCCGGCACTTGAAATGATTAGGGTGTTGGAGAAGGCAAATAATAGCTCTTTTTTAACCAGAGTAGTGTCATAAAAGTGTCTGGCAGAACAGAAAAAAATGGACTTGTTAGTTCCTGATGACCGCCCTGTTAGACCTTATGAATTTCATAAATATTTGAGACAGTAATAGTATCAATTGGATTAGCTCGAAAGACCGAAATAAAGGGAGTAAAAACGATGAGTACTGTAGGATTGGTTTCAGGGATTGATACAAAGGTATACCCGAATGGTGAAACCGTAGATTCTCAACGCCTCTCGGTTGACGAACTGGTTGACCTGATTGTTTCCGAGGAAAAACCGGTCACTATCTGGCAGGCCGTAACCAGGCTGGGAGACAGCAATGCCGGGCAGGTTTCAGCCACTTTTAACGAGCGGACCGATGAAGGTATTCTGGCGAAATTCAGGGTTGGTTACATCTCCTATTACGCCGCGCCGATGGTGGCCTTAACCGCCAGGGGACCGTCCCTGAGAACGATTATGGCGGATTTATTGAGAAATCCATTTCTCAGCTTCCGGTATAAAGTAGCCAACAAATTAAAAAGAGGGGATAAATGTTCCCAACCTATCTAGCGATTTTATCAGCCATCGAGGAATCCGGCGAGTTATCCGTAAAGCAACTTTACGGGGTTACGGATGTCAGGGGTAAAGCTCTCAGGCATATTTGTGACTCCCTTGTTCATCATGGCTATCTGGAGCTTTATACATCCGGAGGTTACAGTATTACCTCTACCGGTAAAGAAGCGCTCCTTGAGAGCTTGAATGAAGTGAGCCTGGGGCCTCAGGTAATTAATTAAGCCTGAATCCCTTGTAAATAATTAGTCCAGAAACCGGGAATACTCCGGTCGATCGAAAAGAGCAGAAAGACCGGGAAGGGGTGACAGTAATGACTATATGGAAATTAAAAAGCTGCCCACGATGCAAAGGGGATGTTTTCATCGAGAAGGAAACCGATAGCTGGTACGCGCGCTGCCTTCAATGCGGCAACCAGCTGTACCTGCCGAGTGATTACCAATCCTATTTGAACCGCACCCGGGAAAAAGAGAAAACCCTTATCAAATAGAACCAAGGGAGAATGTCAGCGGAGTCGGCAGGTATTCAGTCACTTGTTCCGGCGGCCGGTTCCTCACCGGTTATATCTCAGCGGTTACCCTTTTGCTCAGCTTAAACCACGGGTGGAAGCTGATGACACTTTCCTTTGGCAGCCGGTTACCTCCGGCTTTGTTCAGTGACATTTCTATAGTTAGCAGATAATCAGCGATTCTGTTAGGTAACAGAAAATGCTCTCTGACATATTTTCTGCCTCTCTCACCCAGCAGACTGGCATCTTCCTTATTGTTTAGCAGGTGAATAACCTTGAGAGCTGTTTCATTGGCTCTCTTGTAAAAATAACCGGTGTCACCATCTCTTATCTGGAGGGGTATTGCCCCCACGTTACTGGCAATCACTGGTTTGCCTTTCCACAATGCCTCTGTTATCACCAGCCCAAATCCTTCCCTGGTTGACGGCTGCATTATCACACTGGAAGCTCGCTGGAGAGCGTTCACTTCTAAAAAGTTATCCAAACGGTTATCCAGACTGAGGTTAAGTATGTGGATATCTTTATCTTCCTTTGTCTTTTCGCGGATTCCGGCCAGAATTTTTTCACCTTCCGGGTCATCGCTGGCAAAGCCACCGGCCAGGACGAGTTGGCACTTAACCTCCTGGCGCACCAGGCGATAAGTCTCTATAGTCCGGTCCAGCCCCTTCCATTGGTCAAACCTTCCGATTTGGGCGACGATCGGCACCCGGGAGTCAATTTGATATTTAACGAGAACTCTTTCTATTTCTTCCGGGGCCATTTCCCGGTTTTTCTCGGAAAGGGGGTCGATGAAAGGAGGGATTATAAACTTCGGCAGCGACCAGTCGGGAACGACATAGTGAGCCGCTGAGAATATGCTCGCATCGTATTTCTCCACCCAGCCGGTTATGGCATTCCAGAGGGCAGGATGTGTTTCTACCGAAGCCTCTTCAATATCGATGTGGCATCTCCAGAGCCAGGTCTCTCCCGGTTTTTTGAAGAAACTGCACAACCCCAGAGGCTGGGGGTCATGAGCGACCACCACGTCGGGGCTGGAATCGATGAGCTTCTCGTTTCCGGACCCAAGAAGGGTATTAATATAAACATCCTTCATTTTTTTGGTAAAGGAACCCTGCATGCCCTGCAATAAATTATGCATGCTTTTGGTGCACTCATAGTACTCCTGGTTGCCGTGAAGTACCTTCCATTCAATATCAATGCCCAGCAAATCAAGAAAAGGGATAGAACTGAAAAGCATCTCCGCCACACCTCCGCCCTGGGCGGTAGCGTTTAACTCCATTATTTTAAGGCCTTTAAGCCGCCGGGCTATGATGCCCAGTTTTTCTATATTCTCCTCGCCGGTGACAGCGGCATATTTATCGAGCGGGGGTGTTGAGAAAGGGTGGATGCCTTTTCTGCTGCTGTAGACTGTTCCGTCACTTACCGGAGGAGCCGCTTTAAGTTGAGTCGCCATATTTTTTGCACCTCAATTCTTAAATCAGGTGCCGGTTACAATATTATGACCCATCTGACGGGCCTGAAAGCCGGCACCGATTTACTCTATATTTCTGAGTATCACACAGGAGTAGAGCCGCGGTAAGGTATAGACAGGTAAATATGATGAACTGGCGGAAGCCACATTATTGACTTGGAAGTACCACCGAGGGCGGTTATGCCGTGCTGTTAATTTTAGCTGGGCGGATAAGAGATATTGGGACGCTTGGGTCTTGTCAGCCAGTTGGAAGTATATGCCATGACGGAAACGGCCGGGCAGTTATTAGGCTGGACTGACCGGTATTACCCGTCAGTTCTCAGCTTTAGAGCCTCTCAATATTTTCTCAAGAGAATAGTCGATAATACGGAAGGTAAAAAATATGAGAACTGTTAGGTTCACAATAATCGGGCCATTCTGACCTGTATAAAACCGGTGATTATGCCAAAATAGTAGATAGGAAACTATACACGGGTCAGAACGCTGTTGTCAGAACCGACCGGGCGATTAGCCGGGTTCATCAAAATGCGCTCGATGCCGCAACACTAGAGATAAAATATAGACCGGCGGTACAGGCTGGAATCAGGCCGGGTAAATAATACCGGGAGAAGGATTGAATTGGCATCTCATGTTTTGATTATCGATGACCGTCACTCCGAGGTCTGGTTTATCGAGAGAGTGCTGCAAAAACTGGGTTATGAAGTAAGCATGGCTTTTGATGGTCTGGAAGGCCTGAGCCATATAAAGGAGCGGGCGCCGGACCTTATTATCCTGGATACCATTATGCCGAAAATGGACGGCTATAAAGTCTACCAAAACCTGAAAATGAATCCGGATACGGCGGATATCCCGGTC
>JAZFUA010000102.1:0-4971 GCA_036446975.1 Dehalococcoidales bacterium | reverse complement strand
CTTCGTCGCGGCATGAGGATTAATATATTCTACCAGCACATCATATTCATAAGGATGATCGCCCATCGTTGTTCTCCAATTTAACTATTTAACAAGCAGGCCGGTAAAAACTACCGGCCTGCTGGCGGTGCCAGACAATTTATTAGCAGTTCAGTATTGCCATAGCTTCTTCTCGATAGGCATCCATAAGGTATGGAATACCCGTTACCTTAGTACATTCGTCGGTCAGAGACATTAACTCGCGCCGGGTAATAGCCGGTACGCTGAAGCACCGGGCTCCGGCCATTATCTGCTGCAGCCCCACCCTGATTTTCTCGCTGTAGCTGTAAATGCCGATTGCCCCCAACGGGATGTTGTCTATCTCATTGGCCCCGACTATTTCTTTGACATCTTCATAGTTGACAAAAATCTCTTCCGTGGTCGTGCCGAACTGGCTGACAGTGTTGGGCAGTTTGTCGTCCTTCATCCACTGGGCGATGTTTTTACCCACCATACCGGGAATCATCAGGGCCCGGCCCATACAGACGGCTTTAACGAAAGGAGCGCCGAGGGCGAGCGCCTTAAAGACGCCGTCTTCACTGCTGAAGCCTCCGGCCACGGCGATATCAGGCACCCTTTCCCCCTGGTCGGCCAGTTTTTTACAGAATTCGTAGGCCGCTGAATGCAGGTACAGGCTGGGCATTCCCCATTCCTCCATCATTCTCCAGGGACTCATACCGGGACCGCCGGGAGCGCCGTCAATTGTCAGCAGGTCAATCTTGGCCCGCGAGCTCCACTTTATGGCCATGGCCAGTTCTCGCAGGCCGTAAGCGCCGGTCTTGAGGGTGATGCGCTTGAATCCGAGATCACGCAGGCGCTGAACTTCGGCATAAAATCCTTCTTCGTCGATAAATCCCAGCCGGCTGTGCCTCTCAAATTCCTTTATGGCCCCATCTTTATGAGAGGCCTGGTTGACAGGGTTGGAGGGGTCCGGAGTGACGATGTAACCGCGCTTTTGCAGTTCCAGTGCCCTCTCGAGGCTACCTACTTTAATCTCCCCGCCAATACACTTGGCGCCCTGTCCCCATTTTAGTTCTATTGTGTCCAGACCATGCTTTTTCTGTATATACTCGGCTACTCCCAGGCGGGTATCTTCAACATTCATCTGCACCAGGATTTCACCGTAGCCCTGGTGGTAGCGGCGGTATATCTCGATACGCCGGTCCATATCCGGGGCTGCCGTGACTTTACCGTTAGCGTCCTGTTCCAACTGAGGGTCAATGCCGCATACATTCTCGCCGCATACTAAAGTAATCCCGCTTAAAGCGGCCCCCACGGCAAAGTGTTCCCAATTTTTACGGGCTATTTCCGTGGAGCCCAGGGCACCGGTGAAAATGGGGGTCTTTAGATTTACTTTTAAGTCCCAGCCGTAATTCGTCTCAGTATCAACCACGGGGAAAATAGCCGTGTCTGAATCTCCGATTACCCCCTCCGGAAGACCGTTAGCCCCGAAAGCATAACCCTGGATATTGAAGTGGGAATAGTCTACAGGATAGTCTTTATCGCCCCCGGCGGTAATATCGCCGAAGGGGCCGGGGTAGATGAGTTCCCGGCCGCGGAAAGTGGCCTTGAACACCTCGCAGTTGCCTGTGCACCCGTCGGTACATCGGCTGCACAGGCCGCTCATCGGCACTACGCTCCGTGAACGGTTGGTGGTTCTGGTAGCATCGTTGGCGTTGGGTCTTTGCAGGTTCAATTTTCTTCTCCCTCTCCTATTTAATAACCTATATGTCTCTTCAGCCCCATTTAGAGTAGACTTCAGAGAATTTCACAAGACTGTCGTATGTCACAAGGGTACTCATGGCATGGCTCTCACTCTCAATGCCAGCTTCACGGGCGGCCGCAACCGGGTTTAATCCTCCGATAAGCACCACTCCCACCCGGTTAACATCAACCGGTATCTCGCAGACCGGTTTACTGACATCACCCATCAGGATAATTCCGCCGATGCCAGCCTTTTCCAGCTTGCTGGCGATCTCCGAGGTCAGGGTCTGGCAGACAGCTGGTATTTCACGGAAGTTGGCCAGTATCTCACCGTCGCCAGTCTCATGTACCTGGCTGATCTTAGTCATCCCGGCCCTGATGAATATTTCGGAAGGGTCCATTGAACTGCCGGTGTAATAGATCAGCTCGACGAAGCGTAGAGGCCTGTGGTTGCGCATTTGCAGTACCCCTCCGAACTTGGAATTAACCGGCACACCGGCCTTGAGCAATGCCCCGTTAATGGCTATGGAGCAGACCGTGGCGAAGCCGACCATCCCGGGGGGCACTATCAACTCGCCCATTCTCTCTCCCTCATCAGCCGCCAGTACCCGGTCACTGACACTGAATCCCGCCTGAAATACAGAATTCATTACTCCGAGGGCTTTTTTGAAGTCCGTTCGGTGGAAAAATGAAATATTTACCGGCAGCGAGCCGGTGAGTGTATCCGGGTCAAAATCAGTGCCAAAGGCAAGGGTCTCAATCCTAGACATGGCGAGACCGACTTTGTCGCTCACCAGGGCCCGTTTTAATTCCGTCCTACCATATTCGGTGATAATGCGGCCATCCCGGTGGCGGATCATCCCTGTGAGACCTTTTTCGTCCATCAGCCGCAGGTGGTATCTCACAGCACTCTCATCCAACCTGATACCGAATTTCTGCAATTGGGTGGCGATGGCCCGGGAGCCCAGCGGTTTCTCCGAGTCGCCAAGGGCTTTTAATATATAGAATTTTTTTTGCTCTATAGCATGGTTTTCAAAACTCATAAAAAGTATGCATCCGGTAACCGTTTGCCGGTAACCACTCTACTCCACTGTGTAAAAGTTGTCAATATGTAACTATAATACAATATTGTAACGATAATCAGACAGAAAGAATAACAGAAGATGTCTCACAGGTAGTAGCGTGAGGTGAATTCCTAGCTTTTCAATATATAGCCGTCCCCACGCTTGTTGATAATCATATCTGTATCAGGGGAAATGTTCCCGGAACGCTGCTTCAGACCGGGACTGCAGATGATGTCAGGAATTATTGTAAAGAGCTAATAGATGTGATCGGTAAAGATGGCGGGCTCGTGGTTTGCCCCAGGGTTGTTCCCGATGAAGTTACCCCAGAGAATCTCCACGCAATGAGAGACTTCACTAAAGAATATGGAGTATATAATTAATATTGAGGGTATAAGAGAAATACCTCGAACGCGAAAAATAAACAATACTAGGATCTGGTGTTATTATTATCCTGGTTTGTGAGTTTCCCGGACGAGCTTTGAGACGGAAAGATATACTGAAAGCGTAAAATAAGTGTATGATTGGGTTTATCTACGTTAGTTAAATCCACTAAAAGAGAGAGGTAATATGGCAATTAGCGTTAGTATTATAGATAGCTACCGGGAACGTCTCATCAAGTCAAAGGATGAAATTGAACAAAAAAATGGCAAGAGCTTGGCAGAGCTTTACGGTGAAAAAGAGCAGAGGATAGCCGATGCCAGCCAGCTTAAAATACCGGACAGGGTCCCCGTTACCATCCAAACCGGCGTTTTCGCGCTTAAGCGTGTCGGATTGCCGTTGTCCTCAATGTACTACGATCATACTGCCTTTAGAATAGCGAGCCTCCTAACAGCTTTAGAGTTTGACGCCGATACAGGCGGAGCGGGTTTATTCGCAAACTCCGGAAGGAATATGGAGTTACTCGACACCAAGAATGCAGCCTGGCCCGGAGGTACGTTACCCCCTGACACTCCATATCAATTCGTGGAAGGCGAGTACATGAAGCCGGAAGAGTATGACATCCTTTTGAATGATCCCTCTGATTTTGTATTCCGCTATTTCCTGCCCCGTGTTTATGGAGTGTTAGCGCCGTTACCCAAACTTCCACCATTTAGAGATATGATTGGCGGTTTTGGAATTCAGGGAATGGCACAAATATTCGGTTCGCCAGAGTTCAGGGAAATAGGCGAAATAATGGTCAAAGTTTATGATGAACAAACAAGGCTAAACGAAGAAACCGCCGAATTCAACAAAGAGATGGTAGAACTGGGTTTCCCGCCTGAGTACATTGGAGCTGGTGGTCTTGGCGGAATGGTTATGAGAGGGACCACTACTGGCAATGCGGGCGTTGGTGTTGGGGGAGCCCCCTTTGATACTATCTCGGACTTTCTCAGAGGGATGAAGGGGACAATGCTGGACATGTATCGCTGCCCGGATAAACTTCTGGCAGCCTGCGATAAGATATTGGAATGGCGATTGGCTAAGGCGGTCCCATTTAATCTTGATGCCAGGGGTAACCCAAGAAGAATGTTCATGGCACTGCATCGAGGCTCAGATGGTTTCATGTCTACAAAGGATTTCGAGAAGTTTTATTGGCCCACGCTTAAAAAAGCAATACTTACCACAGTTGAATTAGGCTGTATCGCCTCCCCGTTCTTTGAGGGTATCTGGGACGACCGGTTGGAGTATTTGCTCGATTTACCTAAAGGTAAGGTTGTTTTCCACTGCGAAAAGACAGATGTTTTCAGAGCAAAAGAAATACTGGGAGACCATATGTGCATTCAAGGTGGTATGCCACCTACTTTACTTCAGGTAGGCTCACCGCAAGATATTGAGGAACACTGTAAAAAGTTGATTAAAGTCGTGGGTAAGAACGGTGGCCTCATACTGGGTCCCGGCAGTGCCATGGACTATGCAAAGCCGGAGAATGTTAAGGCGATGGTGGACACGGTCAAAAAGTACGGACAGTACTGATAGGGGGAAAATACGCGGTACAGCTATTTACTGAATTTCCTACTGTAAATGGAGAACCGCAATTACCACCCGGCTGGCATTGGGATGATTGAATACAAAAAAGGTTCCTTTTATACCTAAAAACCAACATTAACAATTGATTGTTGTTTTGGGACCCAGACAGGCCTCTTCAGTTTTTATGAGTCTAAAAGATCACTATTTTAGACCATTT
>JAZFUA010000101.1:0-4713 GCA_036446975.1 Dehalococcoidales bacterium | reverse complement strand
TTTCAGTGCCCTTTGTTTCATTATTTACCATCTCCAACTTAAAGTTGGAGATGGTAAAAGGGTTTTTATATTTAGGTTCGAGTGTAGTCCTTCTTTGGGAGTTTGTCAATAACCGCCATAAAAAGGAAGCTTATTATCCGGCTGCAACGCTTACTTTACTGCCTGTTTAAGACCAATAAAGATGTTTTTCTGCCTTTCAATATGACGGTACATATAGACAACAAAGCCAATAAATATTACAGCCATAATAGCCACATATCCCAGCCCCTGAGTGCCGAGCGCTTCCCAGGTAAAAGCCAGGGTAAGTAGTAATCCGGTGGCTAAATGAACGGTTACCGTCAGGGCATTGGCCGGTATCAGGTCGAATGAGTTGGAATAATTTCTTCTGGCATGCTGTATCGCCTTGATAGCCAGAGGAAGGGTTATCAGTCCCATTAAAGCGGTCAGAGGCAGGGCGCCGGTGATTACCATAGCCCCGATAACCAGGTATACCCCTAGCATAACCACCCCATAGAGCACTACCGCTCTATTCTTGCCCAATCTGACCACCAGGGTATTCTTTCCCACCTGCTTATCGGCAGTGTAATCGGGGAACTCGTTGATATAAAGCACGGCAGCGATGAGCAGAGATACCGGAATTGCGGCTATCACCGGAAGCCAGTTAAAACTTTGCGCTTGCACATAGTAGGCGCCCAGGGTCATCAGGACACCAAAGTTTAACCCGACCAGTAATTCACCAATTCCTCTTTTTGCCCAGTTAAAGGGACCCCCGGTATAGAACAGTCCGGAAATAAGTCCGATAGCTCCCAGAATAAGGATTAGCGACCCTCTAGCCCAGGCAAGGTAGAAACCAATGGCAGCGCTGAGGGCAAAGAAAAGAAGCGCTCCGGTAAGCACCTCAAGCGGAGTGAGTAACCCAAGCTGGATTACCCGGCTGCCCCCGCTAAAGGGGCGCACGAACTCACGGTTCACTTCATCGTTACCGCTCCTGTGGTCGGAGTAGTCATTGATAACATTAGCCCCCATGTGTATCAACAGACCGGCTAACAGGGTAAGCAGGAAAAAGCTCCAGTATAGATTCCCGGTGGTGAACCAGGCGATGGCTGTTCCCAGAAGAACCGGGACGGTGCTGGCGGTAAGAAAAGGGACTCTTATGGCCGTACGCCAGTTCTTGAACTTCATCCTGGTAAGCTGCCAGTCATTTACCGCCTTCCGGTTCTGGGGAAAATCAATGACCGTCGGCGGCATCCCCTGCACTATCTCACTAAAAACACGGTACTTTACCAAATCAGGCACTATCTTAATGCAGTCAAGCAAACTGCTGTTTCCACTCTCGGTAAGATATTTGACCACCGGCGATCTTTTGGCAGTCATTTCCAGGGCCCGTTCTCTTTCCTCCGGGTCTCTGACAAAAACCGCTTTCCCGGTGATTTCAACTTCCCTTGAGTCATTAATGTCACTTCCAGACTGGTGAACGAGCAGTGAAATCGAAGGGTGATTTGTCAACTGAACCGTCTTGGGGTCGCCCTTCATAGTAGCCAGGTAAATATTGAAGTTCTCGTCGGTAGCATAGTGCATCATGCGGATTCTCTGACTATCTCCTGCCGAGGTAGCCACGGCGGTCACTTCAACCTCATCCATCATTGAGAGGATATCCGCCTGACTGTGCTGTTCACTCATAATCTCCGCCCTTTCGTAAATCTTATTACTTGTAACACAAACTCTACTATACAACCTGCAACGGTCTGATATCAAGCCATCAAGCTTATTAGTCCGGCAAATATAATTAGCTGACAACTATCTGGCCCCAGAAAATAGCCGTAAATGACATTCAAAGGAGGTTTACTGTATTATCAATATATAGAGTAGTAAAAATGATCGAAAACTTTATGGCGAATCTGGCCAACCTGCTACCCTTTGGCTACGCTTTTGGCGCCGGCATGGTGACCACGGTAAGCCCTTGCGGTATCGCCATGCTCCCTGCCTATATTTCTCTTCATCTGGGAACTGACGGAGAGAAATTCCGGGCCGAGTCGCCCCTGAGGAAGGGGGCACGAGCCCTGACTATGAGCGGAATGGTCACTCTTGGCTTCGTAATCTTCTTCGGCCTTATGGGAGCTATCTTATCCCTGGGAGGGCAACTCCTGGTCAATTTTATACCCTGGGCGGCTGTTCTGATTGGAGCGGCTCTTTTCTTGCTTGGTATCTATCTCCTGTTCGGGGGTCATCTCTATACCAACCTGCCGGCTCGTCTGGCCGGACGCCTGGGGAGAAATGGTAATCCAGGCATCAGAGGTTTTTTTATCTTTGGTATCGCCTATGGAATAGCTGCCTTAAGCTGCACCCTGCCCATATTTCTGGTGGTAGTAGGCAGCGCTCTGGCCACCAAAGGCTTCTTGTCAGGACTGTTTCAATTTATCAGCTTTGCCCTGGGGATGGGGCTTGTCATCCTTATAATTACCCTGGGTTCGGCGCTGTTCAAGGAGACGGTTAACCGCTGGTTACACCGGTTGGTGCCTGTCGTGGCCCGGCTCAGCGGTTTGCTACTCATCTTCGCCGGCAGCTATATTTTCTATTTCTGGTTCACTGTAGGCGACATCTTAAACTGGAATTTCTAATCAACCTGGGGAGAGGGGAGAAAAAATGAGCGGGTGGTGGCAGAGTAACCTGGCAAAATATGGACGGGTAGCCCTGGGAATCTTTGTGGTAGCCCTGCTTTTTCTTTTAGCAAATCAGAACAGCACCGCAGCTGTCGGGCTGAATAAAGGTGACATGGCGCCTGACTTTACTCTGACTGACCTTGATGGCAACCAGGTCAGCCTTAGCGACTTCCGGGGAAAAACAGTTTTCCTTAACTTCTGGGCTACCTGGTGCCCTCCCTGCCGCGCCGAAATGCCTGAAATGGCAGCTGTATACCAGGAATACACAGACAAAGAAGTGGTCATAATCGGTATCGATATCCAGGAACCGGCGGAGACAGTACGCCAGTTTGTTCAAGACCAAGGTTACAGCTGGACATTCCTCCTTGACACATCAGGAATGGTGACGGCAGATTACGAGATTGTAGCCATCCCCACCAGTTTCTTCCTGGACAAGGAAGGAATAATCCGGGCAGTGAATGTCAATGCTATGACGAAACGGGAAATAGAGGCAAAACTGGCCGAAGCAATGAGGTGAATCCAATGATAACTATCAGCATAGATCCCATTTTATTTAACCTGGGTCCCTTTACCCTGTCCTGGCACAGCCTGTTTATGACAATAGGCATTGCAGTGGGGGTATGGCTGCCCGCCCGCCTGGTCTCCAGGGCCGGGTTATCCATAGACAGGTTTTACACCATCGCCCTCATTGGAATTCCCGGTGGTATTATCGGAGCCCGCCTGGTGCATGTCATTGACTACTGGGACGTATACATGGCCAACCCCGGAAATATTCTGGCCCTTCAAAAGGGTGGGCTGGCCCTCTGGGGAGGTATCCTGGGAGGTATCCTGGCGGTACTGATATATGCCCGGGTCAAAAAAATATCTATCGCCGAATATGCTGACAAACTTGCCCCGGGAATGATTCTAGGTCAGGCGATAGGGCGTATCGGCGACGTTATTAACGGAGAGCACTTCAGTAAAAGCCTCGGACTGCCCTGGGGCGTTGTCTACACTCACCCCAATAGTCCCGCCTATGGCTTAGACCCGTCACACCTGGCGGTAGGCTATGAGATGATTTTAGACCTGATAATCTTCGGGGTGGTGTGGAAACTGCAAGGGCGGTTCCGACCTGACGGCGCTATTTTCCTGCTCTACCTGGTCGCCTATTCTTTCGGCCGCTTCTTCATCTCGTTTCTCCGCCTGGACAGTAACACGGTTCTGCTGGGCATTAACCAGCAGCAGTGGCTCTCTCTCATGGTACTGGTCGTTGCCCTGCCCATGCTGCTCGTCCGGCTAAACTCCCGGCGTAAATCGAACCCAGCAAATTAAAATTGACACATAGGCACCTCTATCATTACACTCTCTATGGGAATCCCTAATCCTACCTCACCAGGATACCCTCAGGATAATCCCCATATTTTTGAAGGGTTTCTGTTATTGTGTTCGAGTCGGAACAGGATAGTTAAGAAGTAAAATGATTTCCAAAAGTACTGAAAGGCTAGGCACTGCGCCATTGGGTAGGCTTCTCCTCAGTCTTAGCTTGCCCGGAATGGCCTCGATGGCCACCATGGCCCTCTACAATATTATCGATACCTTCTGGGTGGCCAGGTTAGGGCACGAGGCGATTGCCGCTCTGACTATTGTCCTGCCTTATCACATACTGGTTATCGCCATTAGCATTGGCTCAGGGATTGGTATCAATTCCCTGGTCTCCCGCCGTTTCGGTGAGGGTGATACTGAACTCATCAATCATGTCGCCGGGCAGGTCTTTCCGATAACCGCCTTCTTCGGCCTTATCTTTATAGCTGCGGCCGTTTTCTTCACCCGCCAGATACTGACCGCCATTGGTGCAACTGCCGATATCATGGAGTTCGCTACCCAGTACTTGGTGATTATCAGCTTTGGAGCCCCTTTCATCCTTTTCTCCATCTCAACCAACAACTTATTGCGCGGTTCCGGGGACGCCTTCAGGCCAATGATATTCATGATTACGGCCAGTGTAGTAAATATAATACTTGACCCCTTCCTGATTTTCGGTATCGGCCCGTTCCCAGAGATGGGTGTCCGCGGT
>JAZFUA010000100.1:0-4851 GCA_036446975.1 Dehalococcoidales bacterium | reverse complement strand
TCCCGATACCCACATATTTCCCGTCCAGGTTAAGCTCCTGACGGAGGGTATTCATTTCTTTCTCCACCTCCTCGCTACCGGCGGCTTGGGAAATACCGTCAAAATCAGTGCTGATTGGGAAGGGCCGTACCAGGGTGGTCTTTCCCCGGTAGGTAATGGTGGACTTATCCCGGTCTATTTTAGCTTGTAAAAGTCGCTCAGCCGAGTCAATAAAATTTTCGCAGAAAGACGGGATGTGAAATCCCATCAGGTCGTTACCCAGCATGCCGTCCAGTATCTCTTCCTGCCAGGGGCAGGTGCGGAATGTCTCATGGTCTGGCCAGGGAATGTGCCAGAACTGGCCAACCGTCAACCTTGGATTCTGTTCTTTAAGCAGGCGTGGCAGCAGGGCAAAGTGATAATCCTGTACCAGCACCACCGCCTTGCGGTCAGCCACCTCATCGATAACCACATCGGCAAAAAGCTGGTTAACCTTTTTATAGGTCTGCCATTCGGACTCTTTGTAAGTGGGAGGGTTAAAGGTAACATGGCATAACGGCCAAAGCGCCCCATTGGAAAAACCCAGATAGTAGCCATCGACTTCCTCCTGAGTCAGCCAGACCCTGCGTAGGGTGTATTCCGGTTTGTCCGGCGGAACAGCTACCCGGTCATGGGAGTCAACAACCTTCCTGTCAGCATCGCCACCAGCATGGGCAATCCAAGTCTGTTTTGAGGCGCGCATTACCGGGTCCAGGGCCTCGGTCAGTCCGCTAACCGGGCGGTGCCATACTATATTGTCACCGGACATGGTATGCACATAAGGTTCATGATTGGAGATTACCAGGAACATGTAGTCTCCCAGTTTCTCTTGTACCAGCTGATACAGGCTGTCTTTGTCCCATCTCTGTTTTTCCATTTTGCTCGCCTTACCTCCTTGATGTTTACCCTAACTTGTAATATTACATCATTTTACAACTTTCTGTGTTGTATGCGTAACTACCTGGAGTATCTCTTTTATTGGAATTTTGGACCGAAAACGAAAGGAACGCCTGCTACTTCCGGAGTATTTTTTCTCTACCTTATGATGTGGTTGAACATCAAGCTGTGAGTATGTATAATAACTTTGACCTGTGATTTCAGATTAATTGACTTCCCGCGTAGCAACCAGGTAAAGAGTAATACTCGGAACCGGAGGTAACAATGAACTGTCCTGTTTGCGGCAAGGATGCCAGAACTCATATCTATCACTGCGCTGCCTGTGCTGCTTATGTGCATGAAAAGTGCTGGCCGAAGCACGAAGCTGAGGCTCACCAGGAAACGGACTAACCTGTTTTCTCTATCAAGAGAGGAGTGCCCCCCTTGAAAAAATGGTTACTGGTTATCAGAGCGCCATTTCTGCTCCTGGCCGTAGTGCTGGGGTTCCTGGGCGCCAGTATTGCCTGGTATGAAGCCAACGAATTCGGCAGTTCATTCAATATCGGCTACGCCTGGCTCGCATTATTCGGTATTCTTTTGACCCACATCAGCGTCAATGTGTTTAATGAGTACTTTGACTTCAAAAGTGGAGTAGACCTTCAGACCAGGAGGACTCCTTTCAGCGGGGGCAGCGGCGCTCTTCCCGATGGTCTGATTAGCTCCAAGCAAACCCTGGTGCTGGCTATCGTTAGCCTGCTGGCTGCCGTCCTGATAGGTATTTACTTCGTGATGGCTATTAATACCGGCTGGCAACTTTTACCCTTACTTTTTATCGCCATATTCTGTATTGTGCTCTACACTCCCCTGATTCTAAAGACCCAATGGCCGGAATGGGCTCCCGGGGTTAGCCTTGGTTCATTACCGGTTCTGGGGGCTTACTTCGTTCAGACCGGTGCCTATACCCTGCCTGCAATTATCGCTTCTATACCCTCCGCCATTCTGGTACACAACCTCCTCTTGCTGAGTGAATTCCCTGACGTTGAGGCCGACAGTACCGCTAATCGAAAGACTATGCCTATCGTTCTGGGTAGCAGAAAGGCAGGCGTTATCTATTCCGCCCTGACCCTGATTGTCTATTTGTGGACCATCAGTAGTGTCGTGGCAGGAATAATGCCTGTTTTCTCTCTACTGGCATTATTGACCATACCCTTCGCTTTCAAAGCGGTTCAGGGCGCTCTAAAATCACAGGAGATGGCCAGACTCGTCCCCGGCTTAGCTAACAATGTTCTGGTTGTCCTGCTGACTCAGTTACTCCTCGGTATCGGCTACATTCTAGCGGGAATTTTTAGCAACGGTGGAATTACAGATGCAGGTTGACCTGATTCTGCTCCACTCGCCCAGTATTTATGACTTCCGTCAGAAAACTATCCTTTACGGTCCCGTCAGCGATCTGATTCCCCCCACCCCTGTTTTCGAAATGTACCCCATAGGCTTAACCAGTATCGCCGAATACCTGGAAAAGGCTGGCTATCGGGTGCGTATTATCAACCTCGCCGTTCGTATGGTAAGGAACAAAAACTTTGACGCCGAGGATATGATAAAACGCCTGAAAGCGCCCCTCTTCGGCATTGATTTACACTGGATGGTGCACAGCCAGGGGGCTATAGAGATAGCCCGTCTGGTAAAAAAGCACCACCCTGACTCAAAACTTGTCTTTGGGGGATTCTCTTCCTCCTACTTTTACAAAGAACTGATTGAGTATCCCGATGTCGACTATGTTCTCAGGGGTGACTCTACCGAGGAACCCCTTCGCCAGCTGATGGACTGCGTAGTGAAGAAGATTGAGCCTGAAGCCGTGCCCAACCTGGTTTGGAAAGACAGCCAGGGTAAATCACGGGAAAACCCCTTTACCAATTCCCCCTCAGACCTCAGTAATGTTATGGTCAGGCACTATGACGCCGTAATACGGGCTGTACTCCGCTACCGTGACCTGGTCAGCTACATGCCATTTAAGGACTGGCTCCGCTATCCCATTACGGCCGTGCTTACCTGCCGCGGCTGTACCCATAACTGCATCATCTGCGGAGGTTCGGCAGCCGCTTTCAGAAACATCCACCACCGGGATAAACCTGTTTTTCGGACTCCTGAAATGGTGGTCAGTAATATCAAGCAGATTGAGTATTTCAGCCGTGGACCTATCTTCGTTCTTGGCGACCTGCTTCAGAACGGAGACGATTATGCCTACCAGATACTGGATTTATTACAGAGAGACCCGGTGAAAAATCAGCTCATTTTTGAACTATTCGCTCCTGTCCCAAAAGATTTATTGGACCGGATGGGCGCCGCCGCGCCCAATTTTTGCCTGGAGATTTCCCCCGAGTCTCATGACCCTGAGATAAGAAAGATTGTGGGCAGAAACTACTCCAACGAAGCCCTGGAACAGACCCTGGGCGACGCCCTGGATGCCGGTTGCGGGCGGCTGGATGTTTTCTTTATGACCGGGCTGCCCAGGCAGACTCCGGAGTCGGTAATGGACACCGTTGACTACTGCGACTACCTGATGAATAAATTCAAGGGGGATAAACGGCTCTCCCTCTTTATCGCTCCTATCTCACCCTTCCTCGACCCCGGCAGCCTCGCCTTTGAGAATCCCGAACGCTATGGCTATCGTGTCATCTTCAGAAGCCTGGAAGAACACCGCCAGGCCCTGCTCTCGCCCAGTTGGAAATATTCCCTGAATTACGAGACGGATTGGATGGACCGCCATCAGATTGCCGAGACCGCCTATGAAGCCATCCGCCGACTCATCCGCTTAAAGCTGAAATACGGAATTATCTCTAAAAAACTGGCCGAAGTAGGGGTAAAACGGCTCGACGCCGGACAGGAAATGATGCACCGCCTTGATGATATCCTGGCCGGGGATAATCAGGAAGAGGAATTGGCCCGTATTAAAGCGGAGGTGGACAAAATAAACGACTTCCCGGTGAGTGAGAAAATCCAGTTGGAACTGCCTGTCGGGCTGTTAAAGTTTAAAACTCTGGGCTGGTTATGGTCGCGCCTGACCGGGAAATATTGATACCGCCAGGCGTTTATCGGGATATTTGTCCAGCGATGCGTACGCATGGGCGATACCGTTCAGCTTTAGCATATAGCTCGATATCAAGGAAAAAGGAACCCTTTTGATAAAGAGAGCCATACATCAGGTATGTGCTGGTAAAAGAACCGTTAATCTAACCTTTCGCTTCGTATACCTCGAAAAGTTTACGTGTCGGTGCCCCCTTTAGGATACCACTCGCGGCCTGTTTCAACTGGGGATCTAGGACTGCAATGGCGGCCTCTCTGTCCTCCTTTGACTCCCACAGAGTCAGCGACACATACTCACCGGCTGTGTCATCAGCCAAGAAGGTCACTCCCTTGAACCCCTTCAGGGTCTTTAGGACAGTAGCAAACTGATCGGCCAGTTTCTCCCCTGCCAATCGCATTCCTGGTCCAAGATTCAACGTTAGAAACGATGCATACATGATTCATCCTCCCATCACTAAAGATTCAGGTAATGCAATTATAGTCCTATATACATAATTGTCAATACACAAAGAAAGGAACATATTTAGACCTACAGAAATATAAGCGGCGGCGGAAAAGTTTGACAGGATATTTGAAGTAGATAATAACGAAAACTCAGAACCTGATGTTAGCAAAATGTTAGCAAATTCTGAGGATTTAGCTAGTAGGCCGTACAGGTCTCGAACCTGTGACACCCTGATTAAAAGTCAGGCACCTATCTGATTTGCCCCAATCGGGTAGTGCTGCGGGCCACATTCCCTTATCACCTCCCCCCACCTCCCCACACCCGTCCTGGGCACACCTGGCCCAGGCGTACGAACCAACAACACCGCGACATAATTAACGCTGGAGGTGAGTACGATGAACCTACAACCAATCAACGATAGCGCCCTC
>JAZFUA010000099.1:0-3932 GCA_036446975.1 Dehalococcoidales bacterium | reverse complement strand
TCAGCCGTATCGAGGATGTGCCGCATGGACCTGCTTCAGGTAAGACGGAATGGTTCGAAGAGCTACTATTCCCTGACAAAAGATGGCTTTAGTTTGCTTGACCGGGGAGCACAACGTATTTTTAAGAGAAAGAGTGAGAGTTGGGACGGACTCTGGAGTACGGTTGTTTATTTTATCCCGGAAGAAAAGAGGAAAGCCAGAGACCAGCTCCGTCAGGAATTAAGCTGGATAGGATACGGTCCTCTCAGCACGGCTACCTGGATTTCACCCCACGATTTATCCCGGGAAGTGGAAGAAATTGCCGAAAAGCTGCATATTATGGAGTATGTCAAAATTTTCCAGTCCAGGCACCAGGGTTGTTCTGATGACCGGAGTATCATATGCCGCGGCTGGGACCTGGAGCGGATTCATAAAAAATATGCTGACTTCATTAAAGAATACCGCCCCAGGTTTGAAGACCATCTGAGACGCTTCCAGGACGGTGAGTCAATAGAACCGAGTGAGTGTTTCGTCGAAAGATTCAAACTAATCGATGAATACCGCAAATTGCCCTTCTTTGATCCGGACCTGCCCCTGGAAATGCTACCCGAGAACTGGTTACGACCCCGGGCGTCTGCTCTATTTGATGAATACCACGATTCGCTCACTCAGAAAGCCAATGAATACTTCGACTCGGTTTCCAGGGACTACCAGGGCGCAAAAAAGAGACGCTAGAATATCGTATAATTCTTAATCTGAAGATTTGTTAAGAGTTAAGAAACTGAAGGGGTAAAAAATGAGGTACGGAGAAACAGGGGTTAATTTAGAAATTGACCTATCCCGGGGAAGTATTGAGAAGGAAGGAACTGACCCAAAATTAACCGAGCTTCACCTGGGAGGTCTGGGTGCTGGCGCCAAGATTTTATGGGACCGGGTTCCCCCTGAAGTTGAGCCGTTTTCGCCTGAAAATCTGCTGGTATTCAGCGCGGGCCTTTTAACCGGCACGCCCGCTCACAGTGCCAGCCGTACCGTTATTGGCACCATCTCTCCCGTAACACTGCTAATGGCATTTTCAATAATGGGCGGATTTTTCGCTCCAGAACTGAAATTTGCCGGTTATGATAATATAATCATTCGTGGTAAGTCCCCCGGGTGGGTCTATTTATGGATACACAATGACAAAGTGGAAATACGTGATGCCAGCCATCTTGAGGGGAAAGGCTGTCTTGAAACTGCCGAACTTATCCGAAAAGAGTTGAAGGAACCGAAAGCCCAGGTGGCCGGTATTGGCCTGGCCGGTGAAAACAGGATCTATTTTGCTTCCATCGAGCATGGCAGGTCCAGTGCCAGCCGGGGAGGAGTAGGCGCCATTATGGGAGATAAAAGGTTAAAGGCAATAGTTGTTCGTGGAACAAAGGACGTCCTTGTTGCTCAACCGGCTGAATTTGGTGAATTTTGCAACGACATGCTGAAAAAAATACTTGAACGTAGTGAAACCCCAATCAAGGGGATACCAAGCCCACTGGACAAATTGGGGTCACCCCAAATGATGGCCGAGGATGATGACGAGTGGCACACCAACAGTTTCGCCTGGGGCAATGCCCGGCACCGGATAAGAGATTACTGGAACGAAGAAATTGAAAAGAATTGGACGGAGACTACCGCAAAGGTGAAAGACCGACTGGTAAGTTGCTATAACTGTCCATTGAAATGCGGAGCATCGGTTTCCTCACCGGGACTTCAAAGGTATTTCCTGAAATGCTATTCAAAACTTACTTATACTATGGCAGCTATGTTGGACCTGGAGTTTGGTTATAAAATAATTGGTATGGCTCAGGAGTATGGAATGGACGGGTTCTCAACGCCCCAGGTTGTAGCCTTCGCCATTGAGCTGTACGAAGCCGGTATTTTAACTGATCAGGACATGCCGGGAATGCCCTCCGATAGCGCCGGCAGATTTTTCTGGATACTTGACAAAATTGTTCGGCGAGAAGGGATTGGAGATATTTTGGCCAACGGTACCTACTGGGCAGCCCTTCAGATTGGTAAAGGTGCGGAAGAATATGCTCATAATAATATTAAAAAAATTGAGCAGGTACCTATGAAGCTGGGCACACTGAATTATGTTTATTTCCTGATGTATTCCACTGGTGAAAAGATGAACATCACCCAGATTGAAGGGCAGTACCCCCAGGCGCCTTTTCCTACCCGAGAGGATAGGGAAGAGTTTGTGAAGGATTGGGTCCAGGTTCCTGATGAAAAATTTAAGCAATATTATGTGAACCTGGAGCCGCGCTCATTTCCAACTATTCAAGAAGCTTGCGAAATTGTTGACTGGCAGGAGACGATGCATTACATTGATGACTCCACCGGAATCTGCGCCGGTTGTTCATCATTTCCCCTGAAGCCTCCCTATCATATACACAATTTACCAAGTTTGATCTCATTTGCTACCGGGATAGATCTGGATGAAGCCGGACTATGGGAAGTAGCTAAAAGGAACAGAACTCTGATTAGAGCCATTAATGTAAGAAGAGGCATGAGGAGAAAGGACGAGCGTCCTCCCGAGGACCACTGGAAGTATAGATTCCCTGAGATTGAAACTAATCTGCTTGATGCGTATTATAAATTTAAGGGATGGAATAATGAAGGTATTCCTACCAGGGAGACCCTGGACGAACTGGGACTGGATTATGTCGCCGAAGACCTTGAGCGAAGGGGGATTCTGACAGATGAAGAAAAAGAAAATAATCAAGGTAATAAAGATTAATGTGGATAAGTGCAATGGTTGCCGGGCGTGTGAAGTAGTCTGCTCCGCATTTCACTCCGTGCCGAAATATAGCAGCTCTAATCCTGAGAGGTCCCGGATTCGGGTACTTTTTGATCCCCTGAAAGAGATTTATATTCCGGTGCGTGCCGGAGAGTATACCGAAGCCGAATGTAATGGCCGGGACAATTACACGATTGACGGAAAGGAATATGATAACTGCAGCTTCTGCAGGGTCTCCTGCCCGTCCAGGGACATTTTTAAAGACCCTGACTCCGGTCTCCCGCTGCAATGTGATATGTGTGAAGAAGTACCGCCATTGTCTGAGCCTATGTGTGTCCAGTGGTGCTTGGCTGATGCTCTGACTTATGAAGAAATAGAGGAGGAAGTCGAGGAAGCAGAAGAGAAGCCGGGGGAGATGGAGATGGGATTGGAAGTATTAGTGAAAAAGTATGGAATGAAGACGGTAATGGATACTTTTACCAAATTACAAAAGGGCTAAACATTAAGGCAAAAGAGGATGAGTAAAAGATAGTGGAATTAGAACGCGCTGAAGGACAATTTGTTAACAGTCTTCCGGAAAGAAATACCGGCGATGTTATGGTTGTCGGGGGAGGAATCAGCGGTATTCAGGCCGCCCTTGACCTGGCTGATATAGGGTTTAAAGTTTACCTGGTTGAGAAATCACCGACCATTGGCGGCAAGATGGCCCAGCTTGACAAGACTTTCCCCACTAATGACTGTTCCATGTGCATCGAATCTCCCAAGTTTATTGAATGCAGCCGCCATCCCAATATTGAGATAATAACCCTGGCTGAAGTTGACCGTGTAGAAGGGGAAGCGGGAGACTTCAAGGTAACCCTGACTAAAAAACCGAGATACATTCTGGAAGATAAATGCACCGGTTGTACTGCCTGTACCGAGGTTTGTCCGGTCAAGGTCCCCGATGTATATAATCAAAACTTGTCTCTCAATAAATGTATCCACGTGTACTTTCCTCAAGCAACTCCCCTCAAGTCTTATATCGACCCCGAAACCTGTCTTTTCCTTCAGGACAGGAAATGTAACCACTGCGTGAGAGTCTGCAAGAATATCGCCATAGACCTTCATCAAAAGCCTGAGAAGGTGGATATGGAGGTAGGGGCGATAATCCTGTCTACCTGTTTTGAAATATTCGACCCGATGC
>JAZFUA010000098.1:0-3412 GCA_036446975.1 Dehalococcoidales bacterium | reverse complement strand
ACTATTAACGCAATATATCAAATCACAATGTATATAAAAAGGCGAAAGCCTAGACTAAAAACTATTGGTGAGATAGTCTCAGTGGTTCCATGCCTATAGCTTCATATGGCTATCCAGTTTAACCGCCAGAAATAAGAGCCGTGCAGGTTACCTCCAAGCGTCTATACTGTAGCCAGAACCGTGACCTCCGCCGAAACGCTGACAGCTTGTTTCTTCACCGGCGCCAATGATGATGCAGTTTGCACGCGGACTCGCTCCTCCGGCTGGCACCATGTAGTCGCCCGGAAGATCCTTCCACGGTTTACCGGAGGTCCGTTCTATCCCCCGCCAGCCATTGGTCATATAATCGGGGGCTCCACGCAGTCTGTATTTCTTTACTGTTTCAAAGCTTTGGTTCCAGATCCACTCATAGATTTCGTCCTTGGACTTGAAGCCTACATCATACAGGTCCTTAGCCATCGAAGGTACCATTACAATGGTAATACCACCCTCCCTAGCTGCCCATAAACCTTCAATGAGGTATGGCAGCCAGTTGTGGGGTCCAGGCGTGCCTTCGACTTCTAAGTACCTGGCCATTGCACCGTAACCGCTGTTCTGACACCACCGATATATACCCGGCATCCACGTCTGGCCGATACCTCCCTCACCTGGAGCCATTGGCATAATAATGCTTTCATCTTTGTTGAAGCCGAGTTCTTCATTCAAACCTTTCCATCCGGGCGGCAGTCCCTCAGCATACTCGGCACAGATAAAGCCACCGTTAGTGGACGGACTGCCGTAGGTCATTATTGTGGTCACGCTCTCTTTGTAACCGCCGAGATTACGCCACAGGAGGCTACCAACGCGGGCGATGCTTTTATTGGCCGGGAATCCGGGACTGAATCGACCATAGCTAACGTTCATCCCTATCTCCTTGTAAATAGGTCCGCTCATAACGAATCCACCTCCATTGCCACGTCCGTCGCCCGTTCCTCCACCGGATTCTGCGATAGCTAGCACAACGGGAAAGTACTCTGGCTTACACCCGGCCATCACAGCATTGACGGCTACCTGCTCCACCGTAGCTGTCCTGCCCAGCGGCATAAACTTTACCACTTGCCCCTTATCTCTTGCTCTGATCCTCCCCATCCCCCCTCCCTCAACTGGTACCACATCACGCTGGAGGATTATCAGTTCATCCGGCTTGTGACTGGTGCCGGACAGCATCTTCTCTACCCTTTCCTCAGTCGGTATTACAATGGGCAAGCCATCGGTATACTTGGCAAAAGGAACGTTTCCTATTCTGGGGAGGATCTCGGTTTGGTTATAAAATTCCTCTGCGTCTTCAATAGTTCCCTCAAAAAGCACCCGCTGCTCGCTGGACGCCCATCGTCCGCCCTTCTTCTCCTCTTCCGTCAGAGGGCTAGTGAGAGCGCTGAGTACGAACTTGGTGATTCTTTCTGCTTCCTCTGGTCCCGGAGCCGTGCGCGACGCCTCAACAAAGCGCAAGCCCGGCACACCGAATATTAGGGAATCATGCTTTATCTTTTCTGTCTCCTCGCCAAAATCAATAAGCACGGTAGGTATTCCTGCTCTCTCCAGGTCGGCCAGGTAAGGCAACTGCCTATTCACCGCGCCGTGTCACCAGCAAACCCCCAATATCACAGCATCAGTGGTCTTGCGTTGCTCTTCGGTAAGCGGGATCGGAGCGTTAAGGTCGGTCCGATTGACGGTCCAGTTAACATTGGGATAGTCGTTCTTCAACCGTTTTTCCATCGGTATGGTGATGCACGTCTCGCCGGTGACGCTGAAATGGATTGTCTTGCCGTCGATTGCATTGAGGCGAGGCGCTAATGGATAGGTTTCTATAGGTTCCTGGATACCTGTCGGATTGAGACATTTGTAGACTTTACCGTTACCTGACATACATACCTCCTCAAACTAGCTAATTTTCTTAAATCTAGTAATGGTCGTTTTATCCCTTACCGGCTCTCGTTACTGATCCTAGTGGCAGGATTATAATACAATTAAACCCAAAAAGCAATGGGTAATTACTGTTTGTGAGGTGGCCCCTATTGTTAGGACAGGATAGGGGCAATGTTAAGGTGGGGCCCCGCTACCTCCGAGGGGTCTGATGCCAAGGATTCTACCATACCTCCTTTTATCATTGCTACCGAGGTGGGGTTAAAGACATCGGCCGGTGTCTGGTATGCATGGGCTTGATGAGGACGCTCGGTGTTGTAGAAGAGGAAGTAATTACCGAGGCCAGTCCTGGCTTCCCTGCCGTCCTGATAGGCTCTCAAATATACTTCCTCATACTTTACTGACCGCCAGAGCCGTTCGATAAACAGATTGTCGCTATAACTTCCTTTCCCGTCCATGCTGATTTTAATACCCTGTTCCTTTAATAAACTGGAGAAGGCCTCGCCGGTAAACTGGCTGCCCTGATCCGTATTGAATATCTCCGGTCTCCCTTCCTTGAGCGCTTCCTGTAACGCTTCAACACAGAAGTCCGCCTCCAGGATGTTGGAGAGCCTCCAGGAGAGCACATACCGGCTGTACCAGTCGATGATGGCTACCAGGTAGAGGAATCCCCGGGCCATGGGAATGTAAGTGATGTCTGCCGCCCAGACCTGGTTGGGCCGTGTTATCTTCATGCCGCCAAGCAGGTAAGGGTATATCTTGTGCCCCGGCCCAGGTCTGCTCGTCCGGGGACGCCGGTAGATGGCCTTAAGCCCCATTAAACCCATCAGCCTTCGGACACGTTTCCGGTTGACGGTATGGCCCTGCTGTTTCAGGCAGACAGCTATCTTACGTGTCCCATAAAACGGTCTTGCCAGGTACTGGCGGTCTATAATTTTCATTACAGTAATATCATTCCCCGACATTCCTTTAGGCTGGTAGTAAAGACCAGAACGACTGATAGAGAGTAATTCGCAACGGCGTACCATAGAGAGAGACGGGTTCCGACCGTCAACCCTGGCACGCCTTTGCTTAACGCTTAGCGACGCAGTACATTCTCTAAAAAATCCTTCTCTACCTTGAGCTGTCCTATCTGCTGGTACAACCGGGCAACCAGATCTTCATCTTCCTTCTTCTTGCGAATATGGTCTTCGCCAAAGATCCTGGCGGCATCTTCCCGGAGGGCTTTTCTCCATTTGGTTACCAGATTGGGATGAACCTCAAACCGGCTGGCTATCTGGGCAATCGTCTCCTCGCCTTTGACAGCTTCCAAGGCCACTTTTGCTTTGAATGACGGGCTGTGCTTCTTGCGGCTTCCTTTCATGTCTCGCTCCTTCTTTTATCTATTTTAAAAGCAAGACTCCACCTTAACAACCTGTCCAGTTTTTGGGGACCACCTCATATCTCGATCTGCTTCATCAGTGAGGTAGGATGGATTTAACGGACACCAAAGTCGAGTAAAATAGAAAGA
>JAZFUA010000097.1:0-3446 GCA_036446975.1 Dehalococcoidales bacterium | reverse complement strand
GTTGCTCTGGCCAACAAGGAATCCTTGGTAATGGCCGGTGAGTTAATCACCAGTGAAGCGAAACTAAGTGGGGCACAGATTTTACCCATTGATAGTGAGCACAGCGCCATCTGGCAGTGCCTGAATGGTGAAATACAACCGGCAGCCTGGCTTATCCTGACAGCTTCGGGAGGTCCTTTCCGCCAATATTCCCCTGCCCAACTGGGTGAAGTTACCATTGAGCAGGCTCTGAACCACCCTTCCTGGCAAATGGGAGAGAAGGTCACGATAGACTCGGCTACCCTGATGAACAAAGGACTTGAGATAATTGAAGCCCGCTGGCTGTTCGATATGCCGGTTGATAAAATCAAAGTACTGGTCCATCCCCAGAGTATAATCCACTCTATGGTGGAGTTTATTGACGGTTCAATCAAAGCCCAGTTAAGCTACCCCGACATGCGTTTGCCCATCCAGTACGCGCTGTCATATCCCGAACGCCTGCCTAACCCTCAGATTCGCAAACTGGACTGGGATGAAATGAATAAGCTGACCTTTGAGCCTCCCAAGTTTGATACCTTCCCCTGCCTGAAGCTGGCTATCGAGGCGGGGAAGCAGGGGGGAACTTACCCGGCCGTACTCTGTGCCGCCGACGAGATAGCCGTGGAGCTTTTCCTCTCCCGGTGCATTAAATTTATCGATATCGCCGGGCTTGTTGAGCAAACCCTGGCTGACCACAAAGCCACCACCCAGCCGGGACTTGAGGAGATTATGGCGGCTGACACCTGGGCCAGGCAGAAAATCAGGCAACTTACCAAGGGAGATAACCAGTGACATTAACCGCACTAATTGGTATCGCTGTTATATCAATAATCGTCTTTACCCACGAGGTTGGGCACTTTATCTCTGCCAAGTTATCCGGCGTAAAGGTTGAAGAATTCGGTATGGGGTTTCCTCCCCGGTTAGTCTCATTTCAGCGAGGCGAAACCCGCTATTCGATAAACGCTATTCCTTTTGGCGGCTTTAACAAACTAAGCGGTGAAGAGGACCCTGATGTACCGGGCAGTCTGGCGGGTAAGAGCAAGGGTATCAGGCTGCTGGTCTTGAGTGCCGGTTCATTGATGAACATACTGCTTGCCCTGATGCTGTTTTCGGCCATTTACCTGTTCCCCATACCGGCGGCCACCGGACAGGTAGAGGTGATGGCGATAGCGCCTGATTCTCCGGCTGCTTTTGCCGGTATCGAAACAGGTGACATTATTCTGAGTGTAAATGCTCAGCCGGTAGACAGCAGTGATAGTTTGCAGCAGCTTATTACGGATAACCTGGACAAAGAAACAACCTTACTTATTCAAAGCCCTGAATCAGCCGCCAGAGAGGTCAGACTTATACCCCGATCAGAACCGCCGAAAGACGAGGGAGCGGTTGGCATTGCTATCAGAACGGTAAAACGCTACCCGTTCTGGCAGGCAATACCCCTGGGGGCAACCGCTCTTTTTAATGCGGTTATTATGTGGGGAAGCGGACTGGTAAGTATGTTTTCCGGAGAAGTATCCGGCTCATTTATGGGACCGGTAGGCCTTGTTCAGCTAACCGGTGAAGTAGCTGCCTTCGGTATGTTACCTTTAATCAATCTTGCGGCTAATATAAGTCTGATTATAGGCATAATGAACCTGTTCCCCCTACCGGCCGTAGATGGTGGGCGGATTACTTTTCTCTTTCTGGAATGGATCCGCAGAGGCAAACGTATCTCTCCAAAAACAGAAGGGGTAGTGCATCTTGTTGGGTTGGGATTGCTTATGCTCTTCCTGGTGGCCATTACTTTTCAGGACATAACTCGTATCATCAGTGGTGAAAGATTTATACCCTAAAATGTCATTGCGAGACCCCGATTCTATCGGGGCGAAGCAATCCGGACCAGAGGATGGAAAGTGCAATCATGAGTGAGGTAGAAAAAACGATGTCTACAAGAAGCTGCATCCTCGTTAGAAAAGGTGTCTCTCCAAAAACAGAAGGGCTAGTGCATCTTGTTGGGTTGGGATTACTTATGCTCTTCCTGGTGGCCATTACTTTTCAGGACATAACTCGTATCATCAGTGGAGAAAGATTCATACCCTAAAATGTCATTGCGAGACCCCGATTCTATCGGGGCGAAGCAATCCGGACCAGAGGATGGGAAGCGTAATCATGGGTGAGGTAGAAAAAACGATGTCTACAAGAAGCTGCATCCTTTTCAGAAAACTTATCCTTCTCTCCTTTGAAGGAGACAGATACCAAAAGGGGAGCTTGAGGGGCGAAGCCCCTCACAAAAAATACTCCCCTTCCCCTTAACAAGGGGAAGGGGATAAAGGGGATAGGGTTATAATAATCAGGCATTAAGTAAGAAAATAGTGAACACCAGGCGGAAACATTGGCAAAATATGTAGAACTTCTCCCTTTTGTAAAGAGCCTGCCCTGAGCTTGCCGAAGGGGAGATTCAGAGGGATTTTTACACGGAGATGAGGTGAACAATAAAACTATGAATCCACGCAGAGTCTCAAAACCAATTCAAATCGGTGATGTAACCGTTGGCGGTGATGCCCCCATCGTGGTGCAATCTATGACCAATACCGATACCCGTGATGTTATGTCAACAATAGCCCAGATTAAGGAGCTTGAAGAACAGGACTGCGAGATAGTGCGGGTAGCTGTGCCCGATATGCAGGCATCAGAAGCCCTGAAATCCATAAAGAAGGGCATTTCCATTCCCCTGATTGCTGATATCCATTTTGACTACCGGCTGGCCCTGGCTTCGCTTGAGGCCGGTGTTGACGGTCTGCGTCTGAATCCGGGCAACATAGGTGAACCGGAGAAGGTTAAGACCGTTGTCCGGTCGGCCAAAGAGAGAAATGTGCCTATCCGTATCGGCTTGAACGCCGGTAGCCTGCCCAGAACTGCCAATCCTGAGTTGTCTACCGCTCAACAGATGGTCGAGGCTGCCCTGGAACAGATAAGGCTGCTTGAAAGTCTTGATTTTGACCTTATCAAAATATCGTTGAAGGCATTTGATGTACCGACAACTATCGAAGCCTACCAGGATATTGCCAGGAAAATCCCCTACCCTCTTCATATCGGCATCACCGAAGCCGGCACCCCCAGGACAGGCATTATCCGCAGCACGGTGGGTATCGGCACCCTGCTCTATCTGGGTATCGGCGATACCATTCGGGTTTCCCTGACCGCCCATCCCCGGGAAGAGGTAATTACCGGATATGAGATTTTGAAGAGCCTTAACCTGCGCCAGCACGGGCCGGTGCTGGTAAGCTGTCCCTCCTGCGGGCGTACTGAGGTGGATATTATCAAACTGGCTGAGGCAGTAGAAAAAGAGCTTATAAAGATTAAGAAGCCCATAAAAGTAGCCGTGATGGGCTGCGTCGTCAACGGCCCAGGTGAAGCCAGGGACGCCGATATCGGTATCGCCTGCGGCAAAG
>JAZFUA010000096.1:0-2718 GCA_036446975.1 Dehalococcoidales bacterium | reverse complement strand
TCTCAACTGGAAACTGGACGCGGGTATGGCCTCCGAGGTCTACCGAACTCTGGGGCTGGAGTTTATCGAAAGGATAGCCGCTCCGGCCATTCAGGAGACTATCAAGCAGGTCACGGCTCAATTCAACGCCGAAGACCTCATCCTGAAACGCGAACAGGTTAAGACAGCCATCACCGAAAGCCTGTCGAGCCGGCTGAGAGAGCGCGGCATCATCACGGAGCTGGTATCGATAACCAACTTCCAGTTCAGCGACACCTTCACCGCTGCTATCGAATCCAAGGTCGCCGCCGAACAGGCAGTACTGGAGGCAACCAACAAGCTGGAGCGTGTCAAGGTTGAAGCCCAGCAAGCCGAAGCCCAGGCCAAAGGGGAAGCCGACGCACGAATAGCCAAGGCGATAGGTGAAGCCGAGTACATACGCATTGTCACCGAGGCCCAGGTGTCTGCCAATGCGGCTATCGCCGGATCATTAACACCCGAGGTCTTGCAATACATACTGCTTGACAGGCTGGGAGACGACATCAAGGTTATGATTATCCCGTCGGGCCAGGGTCTCGACCTGGTAATCCCGGAGATTAGTCCATAGCAGATAAACGGTGGCTCTTTTTTCAAAGCCAACAAGTCCAGAAGGGAAGCCGGAACTGGAGGCTACAGTGTGGAGATAAATAATTCCGCTGATGAAGCGGCCTTGAAAAGATCAATGGAAACACTGGAAACAATAGATGTTACTGCAGCTGAAAAGTTCTTGAAAGAAATAAAGCAGATTCTGGATAATTTGGGAATAACATTTTTTCTGCGCAAGGGAACATGTCTGGGCGCGGTCAGGGACAGCAAGTTAATTCCCTGGGATGACGATGTTGATATAGGTTCGGTGCTTGGATATAACGGGCTAACCGAGAAATCAATCGACCAGGTGATTGCCGCTTTAAGGGACAACGGCTATCTGATTAATATAGACCATCTGGACTACGCAATATATGTGGTTGCCTTGAAGTCATCGATACGGACAGACTGGATGGTGCAACGGATTATCGATGACAGCACATTCCATTGGCCCGGAGTCCGCATGCCTGCCAGGCTGTTTACTCATACTGAAGAAATAGACTTCCTGGGTGAGAAATTCCGGGTTCCAAGCCCGGTAGAGGAGTACCTGGGTTTAATGTACGGCCCGGAATGGAAAGTCCCGAAGAGGGCGGGATTTTACGAGAAAGATGTTCTGGCCCAGATTCCGGCGGATTCCTTACCCGGCCATGCCGGGAAGCTGAAAAAATTCATTATTAATTACCTGATGCCGTGGCTATCTACCAGTCTCAAGGTCCTTGATTCAGAGGGCAAACCGGTTACCGGGGCCAGGATAACAGTGGCCGGATTGGGCAATTCAGTAACCGATAGCAAGGGATACGCCAGGCTCTACATTCCCTACGATTTTACCTATTCTCTGACCATCAGATATGATGAGCATGAGGAAGTGCTTTATGAGGAAAATATCACCCCCCGCAAAAGATACCTCTACAGGGCGGATGCCCAATCATCTTCAGGACGGAACTTCATACTAATCCCCGAAAATCAGCCTTAGCCTTTAATCCCACCTTTGTTCTCCCGGAAACTTTCACTCCTGAGTGTAATTGGTCCATCATTCAGATTGGTAGTAAACACTGATATTAATGATTAATATAGGGTATAATTGGCCTTGAGCGCCTGTAGCTCAGCGGATAGAGCACCGGTCTTCGGAACCGGGGGTCGTGGGTTCGAATCCCTCCAGGTGCGCCAGTCCTCAACACTCCATACAGAGCCATTAGCGATAGAATATCCTGCCTGTTGCTTATGGTATACCGTATTGCTAATATGGAATCGCAGGGCACCCACGCCGGCAGAGGTTTGCCATGTCCGGCTGATATAAGGAGGGTTAAGGGTAATGAAGCATAGAATAAGAGAAACGGCGGGCTGGCTGAACAGGAACCTGGGAGCTAAATTCGGCATCGGTCTGTTAACCATCGTGCCTTTCGCCGGCACTATTTTGATACTGTACTGGATTTTTAATAACATAGATAACATTCTGCAACCTTTAATAGAGCAAATATTGGGACAGACCATTATCGGCCTGGGCTTCGGGATAACCGTGTTACTGATATTCCTGGTCGGCTTTATCGCCAGCAATGTTATCGGGAGAAGGCTGATCCAATACGGGGAGTCGGCAATTCCGTGGTTTCCGATCGTTCACCAGCTTTACGACGGTATCAAGCAAATCATGGAGAGTTTCTCGGCACCGAAGGGAAGTCGCCGCATGCAACCGGTGCTGACCGAATTTCCCAGGAAGGGTATGAGGGTGATCGGTTTCATCACCAACGAATTAGAGGATGAGTCCGGCAAAAAACTGCTCACCGTCTTCATACCCACCTCCCCGAACCCTACTTCAGGTTTCCTGCAGATAGTAGAGGAGAAAGAAGTCGTCCGTACCCCAATGTCAATTGAAGATGCCCTGAAAATGATAGTTTCCGCCGGTAGAGTTGTCCCGCAGGAAGTCGTTGATACCTTATTTTTTGAAAATTAGCCGGATGCAGATGCCTGATGTTAGCTATTTTTATGTAAAGTTTTATGGGGTTTGCGAATTACTTCCGGGGTTCGATGATTACCTTGATGGAGTCTTTAGCCCCGGCGACCAGCTGGAAGCCCTGACCTGTCTCAGCCAGGGGCAGGCGGTGAGTAATCATTTCTTGA
>JAZFUA010000095.1:0-5597 GCA_036446975.1 Dehalococcoidales bacterium | reverse complement strand
GGCCCCCTTGCTTAATCCTGAGATTCTTTTCTGTTTTAGTTTGAATTAAAGACTGTTCTAATCATTTTTAATGAAGTTGGTCTCCTCCAGCCGTTACCACTGGCTTTAATTTCTGAATCAGAGCATAGCTTTTCGATAATATTGTAATGCTCATCTTGAGTAATAATACGTTCGGCTGTTCTTAATCTGGCGCTCCGGCTGCGCGGATTAATCTGGACTTCTGCAGGCGAAGCTGTAATTACCCTCTTGTTAATTATTTTCAGGCTGGCGGTATGTCCGCAAACGCAATTTGGTGCGCTCAAAGGACAAATGCAGTCCTTTGATTCCAGTTGCATAAGCTGTTTTACTATCCGGTCTTCAAGGGAGTGATAACTGATAACAACCAGCCGGCCTTCAAAACCAAGTAGATTTATTGCCTGTTTCAGGGCTAATTCCAGATTTTCAAGCTCATGGTTGACCGCTATCCGTAATGCCTGAAAGGTTTTAGTGGCGGGATGAATTTTCCCTCTTCTCCGCCCGATAACCCTCTCTATTTTCTGAGCCAGTTCAAGGGTATTCCTTATCGGACGTTCCCTCACAATGCAGCGGGCTATTTGCCGACTGTACCTTTCTTCACCGTAAGTCTTTATCAGCTGGGCCAGTTCGATTTCGGGGTAGGTATTGACGATATCGCCAGCCGTCAGTTCCTGGTCGGGATTAAAGCGCATATCTAACGTGGCTCTGCGCTGAAAACTGAAACCGCGGTCACTATCATCGAGCTGGAGAGAGGAAAGACCCAAATCAAAGAGAATGCCGTGTACCGGTAGAAAATCATGTTTCAAACAAATCGTCTCTAAATTGGCGAAATTGTCGTTAATCAACTGGATTGAATCGCCAAAGTTTCCCAGGTTCTGACTGGCCGCTTTTATTGCCTCAGGGTCGGCATCGATTCCCAGCAGCTGTCCGCCGGGTGAGCTATGCTCCAGAATGGCAGCAGCATGACCGCCGCCACCAAGGGTGCAGTCAATATACCGCCCCCCTGGCTGAACAGCCAGTGCCTTTACTGTTTCTTCAACTAGAACCGGGATATGAGATGATGTAACCATTGTTAGACTCATTAATGCCGTTCCAGGCTTTCAATAATCTGCCAGGACTGTTCTTGACTAATTGCCTTTTCCGATTCCCAATCTTCCTTGTTCCAGAGTTCCAGATAAGTATTGGCTCCAGCAACAATTAATTCGTCTACAATCCCGGCATACTCTCGCAGCGGGACAGGTAAAGGTATTCTTCCCTGATTATCAATACTTAGACTAAAAGCAGAAGCAAAAAAGGCCCGGTTCAGCCTTCTTACTTTGCTGGCTGCCATGGTACCACTGGTCAGGGTAGCTGCCTGTTTGTTCCATTCGGATAGAGAATAGGCGATGATACACTTTTCAGGTCCGGCAGTCAGTACCACTCCCTCTTTTAGGGCTCGCCTGAACTTGGGCGGGATGGGTACCCTGCCTTTCTCGTCTATCTTATACTCGAACTCACCTAAAAACATTTTTATGCTCTATGAATACCTGGTATTCACCATAATTTACCATACTCTACCAATTTTTACCATTTTGCACCATAATTCTCTATTTGTCAACCCCTTTTACATAATTGTTTAAAAAATATCCATATTTGATATTGAAATCACCTGAAAAATATTCTTTCATCTCACCTGTTCTTTTTAAAATAAGAAAATGACAGGCAAATTTGGATTAATAAACAGTCTTCGGATGAAAACTTTCTCGGTGGTCTTAATATATGCTAGAATGGAGATGGAAAAATGAGAATTGATGTCCTGACTCTATTCCCTGAGATGTTCCGGAGCCCGCTCAGTTCGGCTATTTTTAAACGAGCCGGTGATCGGGAACTGGTCAATATTGGTGTTCGTAATATACGGGATTATACTCATGATAAGCACCATACCGTTGATGACTATCCTTATGGTGGTGGAGCCGGTATGATGCTCAAGCCTGAACCCATTTTTGAGGCTGTGGAAGCAGTGAAATCAGAAATTGATCTTGAAGAGGGGAGTGATGTAATACCGGTTGTTTTACTCACCCCTCAGGGCCGTCTGTTCTCTCAACAGATTGCCCTGGAGCTATCCGAATGCAGTCACCTGGTTTTTATTTGTGGCCATTATGAAGGAGTGGATGAGCGGGTCCGGGCGAACCTGGTTACCGATGAGATTAGTATTGGTGATTATGTGCTTAGTGGAGGTGAATTAGCGGCTATGGTGGTAATCGATGCCGTAGTCAGACTGGTGCCGGGAGTCCTTGGCTCGATTGAGTCCTCGCTGGATGAATCCCATACCACCGGATTGCTGGAATACCCCCAATACACGCGTCCACCGGTGTACAGAGGCTGGGAGGTACCTGAAGTCCTGCTTTCAGGGAATCATGCTCGAATTGCAAAATGGCACCGTGAGCAGGCAATTATCCGTACTGCCGGGCGCCGTCCTGACTTACTGGACACGGCTGATCTTAGCTCTGAAGAGAGACAACTTGCAGAAGAGCTGAAGAAACACTAGAATATATAATGTAATAAATACGGAGTAGTGATGAATATAGAAACAATGGTTGAAATCAAACCAAATCCTAATATCCCGGCTCTTTCTCCCGGAGAAACCGTGAAGGTCAGTACCAGGGTGGTTGAGGGAGATAAAGAGCGCATACAGGTTTTTCAGGGAGTAATAATTAAGATTAGAAACAGGGGTGCCGGTTCCAGCTTTACGGTAAGGCGGGTAACTTACGGGGTTGGTGTGGAGCGCACCTTCCCTCTATACTCACCACGCGTGGAAAAAGTGGAAATAGTGAGGCGGGGAAAGGTCCGCCGGGCCAAGTTGTATTATCTGCGCGGACTCAGTGCCAAGACATCCCGGCTTAAGGAAAGACGGCTGAGTCCTAAAGAGCTGGAAAAGGAACGGGAAGAAGCCCAAAGGTTAAAAGAACAGCAAGCGCAGGAAAAGGAACAAGCTCTGGCACGAAAACTGGAACTGGAACAGGAATCAGCAACGGTTGAGCAGGAACCGGCGGCAGTCGAACAGGAAGAAGTGCCTGTGTTAGAACAGGAACCGGCGACAGCCGAACTGGAAGAGGCGCCTGAACCGGAACAAAAACCGGAACAGGAAGAAGAGAAAGAATAAAATCCGGTCAAGATTATCTCTCCGGATATAAAAGCTGCCTCAATGGAGCGTGGGATGGGGTATGCTGAGGTTTGTGTTAATTCTCCAATTGCCCAGCGCCGGACATTCAGCTATGCTATACCCCCGGGTCTGAATATTAGCATAGGGCAGGCGGTATGGGTTCCCTTCGGTGATAAACTTCTTCAGGGCATCGTTTTAGAGCTAACTGATTTCCCGGCAGTAGAAGAAACCAAAGAAATAGCCGGCATTATTGAGCACCAGCCGGTATTGTCTCCGGCCCGTGTCTCACTGGCTTACTGGATAAGTCAGCATTATCTTTCTCCTCTCTTTGATGCCGTGGCTTTAATGCTGCCCCCGGGATTTGAGAGAAAGGCGCTTACTTTTATCTCCCTTTCCCCGCTGCCCGATGGTTTTGATTTATCTTCTCTTAGTATGGAACACAGCCAGGTTTTCGATCTTGTCCGCAGGGAGGGAAAAATAAGCCTGAAGCAACTGGAGAAGGCTTTAGGGCAGAAAAAAGCCCAGCGTATCGTCTCACAACTGGTCAGGCGAAGGCTGTTCACCAGAAACTACGAAATGGAGCCGATTAAGGCCAAGCCGAAGGTGGAATCTTACCTGAGCCTGGCAATAGATACTAACCAGGCTCAACAGCAGATAATCGGCCTGCGTGAAAAAAGAGCCGGAAAACAGGCTGCCCTGCTTTCTTTCTTAGCTGAGCGGTCTGAACCTGGAGTATCCCTGGCGGAAGCCAGGCGGATGACTAAATGCAATAGAGCCACCGTTGATGCCCTGGTTCAAAAAAAATTTATCAGGCTTAAGACGGTTGAAGTAAGACGGGACCCTCTATCCGCCCGGGCAGTAAACCTTTCTTACCCGTTGACCCTTACCTCTGCCCAGGAATCGGCTTTCCGTTCTATCACCCGGAGTTTGGAACAGGCGCCGGAGGAACAGACGTCCGTTTTCCTGCTATACGGGGTTACCGGGAGTGGTAAAACAGAGGTTTATTTGCAGGCTTTGGCTAAGGCGGTGAAATCGGGTAAGCGAGGCATTGTTTTAGTTCCGGAAATTGCCCTGACCCCTCAGACGATAGAGCGGTTCGGCTCGCGTTTCCCCGGTAAAGTGGCTGTGCTTCACAGCCAGCTATCACTGGGTGAGCGCTTTGACGAGTGGCAACGGATTAAAAATGGCCAGGTTGATGTAGTCATTGGTCCAAGGAGCGCTATTTTTGCTCCCCAACCTGACCTGGGTCTTATCGTGATTGACGAAGAGCATGAGTGGACCTATAAGCAGACTGACAAATCGCCCCGTTACTATGCCCGTGAGGTAGCCATTAAACTGGCTGAGCTGGCCGGGGCGACAGTCGTTCTGGGTAGCGCCACTCCGGATGTAGAGAGCTTTTATCACGCTCAAAAAGGAGATTATCACCTGCTTCAGCTCTCCGAGCGGGTAACCCCGTGGGAAAATGCCCCTTTACCGGGGGTTGAAGTGGTGGATTTAAGAGAGGAACTTAAGGCAGGCAACAGGAGCATGTTCAGTCGCTCTTTAGCAAAAGCAATAACTAGAGCCGTAGCCGGCGGCGAACAGGTAATGCTCTTTCTTAATAGAAGAGGTTCCGCCTCATTTATTCAATGTCGTGATTGTGGCTTTGTGCTCGCCTGCCGGCGTTGCGATATGCCTCTTACCTACCATATGACCGAGGATACTCTGTTGTGCCATCAGTGCAATTACAGGATGCCGGTTCCCCGGATTTGTCCTCAATGCCAAAGCCGGCGGATAAAATTCCTCGGCGTTGGCACTCAGAAACTGGAGCAGGAAACAGCCAACACTTTCCCTCAGGCCCGGCTCTTGCGCTGGGATAGTGATTCTACCAAGGGGAAAAACTCCCACCAGGAGATACTGGATAAATTCCGGACTCACCAGGCTGATATTCTTATCGGTACCCAGATGATTACCAAGGGGCTGGATTTACCCCGGGTTACCCTGGTCGGGGTGGTCAATGCTGATATAGCCTTGAACCTGCCTGATTTTCGGGCTGGAGAGAGAACTTTTCAATTGCTGAGCCAGGTGGCGGGCAGGGCTGGTCGCGGTCCTCTGGGGGGGCGGGTTATCATCCAGACTTATTCTCCGGAAAACTACGCTATTCAGGCAGCAGCCAGACACGATTATGCCCTCTTTTACGCTCAGGAAATTGAATACCGGCGTCAGCTAAATAATCCTCCTTTCAACCGGCTGGCAAGCCTTATTTATAGCCATACTAATGATACCGCCTGTCAGCGGGAAGCGGAAAGAATGAGTCGTTTGCTTACTGAGGAGATTGATTCAAAGGGAATTGCCGACCTCAGTATCATCGGACCGGCGCCTGCATTCATTCACCGTCTTCGGGGCAGGTTTCGCTGGCAGCTTGTGCTTCGTGGCTCAGACCCGTCCGCTTTTCTCTCGG
>JAZFUA010000094.1:0-7919 GCA_036446975.1 Dehalococcoidales bacterium | reverse complement strand
GCTCTTGATAGACTGGAAACTATACTCAAAAACCGGTCTTATTTCTACTCTGAAAGTGCCAGGCAAATAGCAACCGGGGAACTTGAATTAAGGAGCAAAAGCAATATCACTTGAAGAAAATAAAGCCATTATTCTCAATATACTTAAAAAAGTGACTAAGGATAAATTGACGGTCTAAGATGATGCTATGTTTTCCCCGGATCTGATGGAGAAGAGTTAAACAGACCGGATTACCCCCACTTGACGCTGAATAGTAAACGACCGGCAAACAGACTGTGGAAAACTCTAGCTATGTTCAACCGGCTCATCCGGCAGCCAGCATGTTCCGTCCTCGCATTCATCATTGGAGTTATTCGCTCGCCACTTATCAATAGATACGCTGGCTATGTGGCCATAATCCGAAGCTTTCCATAAGGGACTTGTCTCTCCGCCCACTACAATCAGATTAATGTTGTCCGGGTTATGATAGGGAGCTATCAATTCATCATCCGGAACCTTTTTCCAGGAAGCATAAGGCTCTACTCCCTTGTATGCCTCAGAGGTCACCAGCATGTCTATATAATCGGTTTTCCAGTATTGCCCCGCCGGCATTTTGATATTCTGCGACAGCCAGCGGCAGTAATCCTGCTTGGTACTAAAGCCCTCATTCTCCTTTAAGTTTCTGGCCACGGCCGGATCCATTATGATAGTAGCCCTGGAATTTAGCGGCGGGATTACCGGTAGCTGGATTTTCAATTCCTCCCCCAATGACCGGTTAGAAGCTGCTCCGCTACTGTTTATGACGGCCCATCCCCTGAAGATACTCACCACACTTTCGTCAGCCTCGAAACCTTTCTCCACATGAAAAGGCGTCCAGACGCTTCTCTCTTCATTCTCGGCAACGCACATATTGTTATAAACAAGATTACTCCCCTGAGAGCTCCACAGCGACTTTTTAGGCTTGGCGTATCCCCAGCAAATACTCATCAATGTCCAGGCTCTGCCGATTACCGAATTTGCCAGATTCACCGGACTTAATGCGCCAATACCCGAGTTCATACTTATCTCATTACGGATCGGCCCATTCACCAGTAGCATAGCTGAAAAGGCTGTTGTCGAGGGCACAAGAGCCGATTGTTTGGTAGACGCAATAGCCAGTATCACGGGGAAGTGTTCCGGCCTGGCGCCGGCCATGACCGAAATAACAGCAATATTAGAAACCGTGTACTTGACTTGTTCCCTGGTATCGGGCTGGAATATTTCACCAACCACCTCGTCCCGAGAATGACTCGTGCCAGTGAGCATTTTTTCCACTCGCTCCTCGGTAGGAAGTATGATAGGTAATCCGTCTGTCCACCCTCTTTCATAAAAAAGACGCTGCAAATTATCTTCAGTATCCGGTTCCAGGAGTACCTGAGGAGTACCCCCGTTTACTGCTTCGGTAGACTCAGGCTCCAACTTTGTTTTCCCTATTGGTTTGGTCAATGCGTCAATTAATTCTCGGATGACAGGTTCACTCGTATCCGGGTCATTACCTTCAATATATTCATCCAGGGCTTCAGGAGACAAACCTATAACCGGATGGGGAGTAAAAATAAAGGGTAAAGGCACTCCAGTGGTTCTTTGCTTATCTCTGACAAGGTTTTCAAACACATAGGTCGAGATAGGCGCAACCGGGATACCATAAGCCTGTTCAAGCTTCATGCTTCCTGCAGCGACCGCTGTAACACATCCCGGTCAGCCGGCTACGCCAAGGACAGCTGCATCACCTCTTACCTTTATCTCCTCCCAAAGGTCCGTTGTATCGTCCCTGAACACATTCCCGGTTTTCCGTTTTAGTATTGTGGTAACTGACGGCATGTGTTCTGTAAACCACTTTTGCAGTTGCAGCATAAACTTATAGCCTCCGCCGTAACCGGTATCTACCAGATACACCGTTTTGTTCTCCAATGTATCCAATCGTTCTGCCATAGAAACTGAGGGCGGAGTATGTCCACTCGTACTCATCTTCTGGCTTTCAGCTTCGGGACTCATTACTGAATATCGTACTTCAATTACCATTATCTTCCTCCGTTCGATTTGTGGTATCCGGTTGCTCTATTCTAATCCCATTTAATGATATTAACAAATGTCCGGTTTAAGATATGCTACCTTCTCTATTAACGGGATCCGGCATCCTTAACCCAGGTGATATCCGGCCTGGCTTTCCCCCATCCGGCTTCGGCTGCACCCTCAAGGTTCTGAGGGGGTTGTCCCTTCCTCTCTTCTCTCCGCTTCTCCGTCAGCTCATCCTGTCTCTTCGTGCCTTCTGGAGTGGCATAATTGATGATACGCTCAAAATTGTCCCTCAATCTCTCCTCCGGGTCAGGGAACGGGAGAACAAAGAGTTGCTCGTTTTCAATACCCTTCTTGAGTATCTGTGCCAGTTCCACGGGCTCAATACCAAAGGAATAATGGTGACGCATGAACTCGATCGTCTTTTCATTTGTGTTATATCCGGTATTCTGCAAATGCTCCGGTCGCGTGTAGGATGACTCGCCGATATTCGTTTTGATACCCACCGGGCACAGGCAGGATACGCCGATGTTGTACGGTTTGAGAGCCTGATAATAACACTCCATGAGACTATTAACCGCAGCCTTGGCAACGGAGTAGGGTGTACAACCGGATGCCGCTGTAAAACCTCCCCACGAGGAGACCGTGGCGATATGACCGCCGTTTCCGGCCTGTATCATGCGGGGCACGAAGGTCACCATACCGTTGATGACTCCGCCCAGACAAACTCCCATAACCCAATCATAATCTTCAAATGTCGAGGCTTCAGCCGGCCCAAAGGCATTGACCCCGGCAGTATTGAATAAAAGCTGAGGAGGACCCCCGAATACCTTTTCCACCTCGTCCGCGGCCGCCGCATAGGCCTTGCGGTCCGTAATGTCCAGTTTTATCGGGTGAACTTCAGCTTTTTTCTCCCGGAAATAGGCCATTGCCTCGTCCAGATGATCCTGGCGAATATCTGCAATTACAACCTTGCAGCCCGCTTCTGAAAACACCTTTGCTTGACCGAATCCGGCTCCTGATGCCCCTCCGGTTATAAACAATATCTTACCAGCAAAATCTTTCATTTTTTCTCCTTTGTGGTCTTGTTAACTGGCATTTCGTTACTCTTTTACTGATTAGGAAATTAAAACAGGACACCATCCACCGCCTGCCTCAGCGATTTCCAGTGCCCCTTTTCATCATTTTCACCTCGTAAAGAAGAAGGCGGGGATGGTAAAGGTATATTTTATATATTCAGGTTCGAGTTTAGTCTTCTGGTGAGAGTTTGTCAATTTAATTAGTGGGCTGGGAGTCAAACCGGCAGACAAAGTTTATTCCGTTCTTCGATAAGAAAGGAGCTCAAAATTCGCACTTGAATGGCGACCCCGGGGGCACTGGCTTCTGAAGTGCAAATGGCTGGGAAACACAGTGTTAGCCGTGAAGCCATAAGAAGAACTATTAATACCCACAACATAAGACTGAATAAAGGTTCTTTTTTTGACATTCCACTTGGAGAGGACTAAACTCAAATCTCAGGATGTCAACCTGGTTCGAACGAATTACTGAATAACATAATGGGGTGATTCTATGGAGCAATATGACGGCGCCGAAGCCTTTATTGAGGTTTTGAATGCCAATGGCGTGGAGCATATTTTCTTTAATCCAGGAGGTGATCTCGCCCCTGTTCAGGCAGCTGTCTTGAAATACAAGGCTATGGGAAAACTTGCCCCGCGGCTGATAATGTGTCTCCACGAATCAGTAGCACTAACGGCCGCTCACGGTCACTATATGGTCTCGGGAAGACCACAAGTCGTTATGGTGCACAGCGAACTCGGGACGCAGCAGGTAGCCGGTGCTCTGCATAACGCCCAATGGGGTCGGATTCCCGTTATTCTGTGGGCTGGGTTGGCTGCTGCTCCTTCCCGGGTTAATTGGAGACAGGAACCGTACGACCAGGGTGCTATGGTTCGTAACTGCGTAAAGTGGGACCACGAGATTTCCCCGGACGAAGATATCCATGATCTTCTCCAGCATGCCTTCAACCTGGCCCTCACCGAACCTTACGGACCGGTTTACCTTTCCTATTCTCGAGACGTGCTCCGGAACAGGATTGACTGTCGGAAACCTGAATCATATATGAGCTCTGTTGACTCGATTCCCCCGGTTGACCATCAGACACTCGGGAAACTGGCAGATACATTGCTCGCAGCAAAGAATCCTCTTATTGTAGCGGGATATACAGCCAGGCACCCTGAATCAGTGAAGAACCTCATAGAATTAGCTGAGACTCTGTCCTCACCCGTGGTTACTGGTTTGACCCGGATGAACTTCCCAACCACGCATCCCCTCTGTGCTGGGATGGAGGAGATGGGTGGAGCCAGCAAACCGAATATACCCTTCACTGAAGCCGATGTGCTTCTTGCTATCGACTACGATTTGCCCTACGTACCCGCACAAGGATTTCCTCAACCCGATGCAACAATCCTTCATATTGATGCCGACCCCATGACGCAGGGTCGGCCTCTCTGGGGACGCGGTGCAGACATATTTGTAAAGGCCGATTCCAGGGAGGCGATACCCGCTTTGAGCAGAATAATTAAAGAGAGAATTACTGCGGAAAGGGCAGATCAGCTCCGCGAGCGGTTCCGACAACTTGAGGATAAGCACAAGAGACAGCGGAAAGAGCGCCATCAAATGGCAATAAGCAAGTCTGATGAGAAGCCCATTTCGTCGGACTGGCTCTGCCGTTGTATCGCCGAGATCCTCGACGATGATATGATACTGGTGAACCACCTGATTAGCCAGGCATCTTCCGTAGCTGGGCAGATTGACCGTTCCAGGCCAGGTACACTTTTAGGCTGTGCCGGCGGTTCTATTATGTGGGCGCTGGGGGCTGCACTAGGGGCGAAAGTCGCTGCCCCGGATAAGACGGTTGTGAGTTTAATGACAGATGGTGGCTTCGTGTGGGGTTGTCCGGTTTCTGCTCTTTGGACCGCCAACTCATATAAAGCCACGTTCCTGTCGGTCATTTTCAATAATCAGTCGTACGGAGCGATCAGGAGGATTTTGGAAACAATGTCCGAGACCGGGCTTTCAGACGAGATGGGATTTACGGCTGGAATAGACATATCGCCACCACCCGACTATGCTCTTGTAGCCCAGGCCTGTGGTGGATACGGTCGGGCAGTCGTAGAACCCTCTGATGTTCTGCCGGTATTAAGAGAGGCCATTGAAGAGGTTCGTGGTGGCAAACTCGCCGTGGTCGATGTCCGCCTGCCGAAAGGATAATCAGATTCCCGGATAAAAATATTCCTTTTCCTGGTATTGACAAACCTTAACCTGGAGATTACACTTATTTCCCAATAAAGGAGTTATGCCGCCAGGCAGCCACATTAATATGGCATGGGAGGATTGAAATGGCCGAAGCTAAATCTCAACAGCGGGCAACGGTAGCCTCGGCGACAGCCGATGAAATTAGGGTGCTGAACCCGGCCTGCAAGAATACCCTGGTAGAGCGAGTACCCCTAGCACCCCGTACTTTTGCCAGCCTGGCTGGTAAAACAATTTACCTGGTAGATATAGGCTGGGGGGGACCCGATGCCGCCTATGATGTTTTCCAGCTGATGCAGGAATGGTTTGCCGGGAATATACCCTCGGTGAAGACGGTACTCGTCAGGAAAAAAGGTGCCTACGGTGTAGATGACCCGGATTTATGGAGTGAGATAAAGGCCAAGGGAGATGCCTGCATAATCGGCATTAGCTGTTGAGACGGCTGTGCTGCGGCCGTGAGCCGACACGCCAAGAAACTGGAGGAACTTGGTATACCCACAGCCCCTTGTACCGGAGTAAATGTTAGCAAATATGTCGCGGGATGGGATACCCTTTATGCCAGTGGAATCCCCCTCCGATATGTTGTTTTCCCTCTGCCTGTTGCCGGCGCGCCCCGTTTGGCACACGAGATGTACGTTAATGGTAACGACCCGGTGACCGGCCAGCCAATCATGGAGGAGATTGTCGCAGCACTTACAAAACAGTTAACTGCGGATGAGCAAATGACAGGGTTACCACCGGCAGCCCTGGAGTCAAGATTTCTGCCACCTGACACTGAGGAAAACCTGCAAGAACTCTTTAAGGTAGAGGACTGGACTGATTATCTTCCGATAGTCCTCCCTACGGAAGAAAGAGTGTCCTCAATGCTTGGAGGAACCAGCCATAAACCCGATGAGGTGGTAAAAACTATTACCTGGCCGGGCGGTGCCCGGCAGGTCACCGTGGAGAAGGTTGCCATCAGCGCAGTAATGGCCGGGGCTAAACCACAATATCTCCCGGTAATCCTGGCAACGGCCACAATGGCGCCATTCGGTAACTCCACAACTTCAATGGCCAACATGATAATCGTTAACGGACCGATACGCAAAGAGATAGGCATGAATTCAGGAACAGATGCAATGGGGCCGTATAATGAGCCTAACGCCGTTATAGGAAGGACTTTCACATTGCTGTCCAAGACTGTGGGGAACCTCCACGCTGGCGTGACCACTTTTAGTTCTTTAGGGAGCAACCTTCAATACAACAACTGTTGCTTTGCAGAAAATGAGGAGGCCCTGCCCCAGGGGTGGGACTCTCTCAGCGTCCAATCAGGCTACCAGAAAGAAGACAGTGTTGTTACCGTTTGCACCGGATGGACTTACATTTCCAGTGTCGGTGAGGTCCAGCTTTCTTACCCGCCCCAGTTCTTAATTCGTGATTATATGAGGGCTCTTTCGGGACAGGGTTCAGCGGCCCTTCTCTGTGCCGACCCACTGGTGGCCCAGAATTTGCGTAACGAACAGGGCTTCACTACCAAGGAGATGCTTGCCCGGTGGCTGTCGGAAAATGTCAGAATACCCGCCCAGCAGTACTGGGGAAACGGTGTCGTCGCTACTTTTAACTGGAACCTCGGCTTACAGGGGCTTGAACCTTACGCCACCTGGCAAAAGATGCCCCCGGAGGAGCTGATAGCCCCTTTCAGCAATCATAAGGCTATTAACACGGTGGTTGTAGGTGGGCAAACGAATAACCTCTGGTTTATTACAGATTTCAGGCTGGGTAAAGGGGTATCGATAGACGCCTGGCGCTAGGAGAGGGTAGTCTTGCCGATTCTCATCAGCTACAGGTAAATCCAATAACGGATGAAAGTGGAGAAAAATGGAAAGTAATGAAGTGCCCCGAATAACCTGCCAGGAATTAGAGCAGCTGATAGACAAAGGTGAGCAGCTGGTAGTAGTGGATATCCGAGGGGGTGGCTACGATAGCCAGCATATTAAGGGAGCCATCAACATTTCCTATGACCCCTCAGGCGACCCTATGGAAAGAGAAATGACTCTTACAGCTCTCCCTGCTGATAAACTGATGGTTATTTATTGTGATTGAATAGACGACCATACAAGTGCCCTTGTGGCGCTACAGCTGAGAGACATGCGTTATGATGCTGCTAAGGTCAAGGTTTTGAGCGGAGGTTTCCCTCGTTGGCTGGAGTTGGGTTATCCTACTGAAAAGCCTGAGAAGTAAAAAGCAATTGACAGTTTAGCCAGAATGTGACAGAACAAACTTTCACCTATTCCACCAGCTCCCTCACCTTCAAATCACCTGCCACTTCATCAAAACCTGGCCTTTTCAATCAGGTCTTCTACATCTCCGCCTGACATCAAGGGTATTAAGATATAAGGCTGTCCTGGTGTTCTCCCATATCGAAGCACCGCAGCTTATCGTCAGGATTTGTAATCTGTTGCCATATATATTACGCTATCTCAAAGTATAGACGCTATTTCAAAGCACAAAGGAGAAAAAATGAAAGATTTCGCTGGTAAAATTTTGTTTATTACCGGAGGGGCTTCCGGGGCCGGATTCGGTCAGGCAAAGGT
>JAZFUA010000093.1:0-5362 GCA_036446975.1 Dehalococcoidales bacterium | reverse complement strand
CTGAATCCCCCCTGCTTCCACCGGGCTGGCCATCATCTCACCATCGGGCAGATAGCCGTAATGCTCCGGCTTGTGTCTCACCACAAATGACAGGGGCAGAACCGTACCCAGCATACCGAGGCCAACGATAACCATCGTTCTTCGCCACTGGAAAACATCAATCAACTTTGTTACCAGGGGAACCAGCAGACCGCCAAGGCCAAATCCACTGGCCACGATACCTGTAGCCAGGCCCGCCCTCAGCCTGAACCAGTTATTCACCGCCGTCATCAGCACGGTGCCGGTACAGGTGCTCATACCTATAGCTATCAGAGCAAAAGCTCCGTAGTACATCAGAAGAGAGGAGACATTGCTCAGCAAAATAAAACCCAGGCAGATGATAATGCTACCCGCAAAGATTAGTTTTCTCGGCCCCCAGCGGTCAACAAGGTAGCCCATCAGCGGAGCAAGAAGTCCCATCTCAAGACCCCGCAATGAAGAAGCAAGTGAAATCTGGGCATAGCTCCAGCCGAATTCATCAGCTATCGGCTTAAAAACGGCCGTAAATCCGAAGTGAACAATACCACCTGTATAAAGAATAATAACTACGGCGGCGGCAACAAGATACCAGCCATAAAACACCCTGGGAGGCTTCCGGTTGAAATCCATTAGAGGATTGATTACTCCATTTCGGCAATATTCGCCTTTATACCACTTAAAACAGATGGCTATACGGCGAAATCAATTGAGGTGATTTTCAAGCTTACCATTATTATCCCTAATTTACCAATATTTTTAGGCTGAATCACCTGTGACAATATTATCTCAATGTGGTAATCTATAACATCACTAACAGTCCCGTTTAAGTAGCAAAAGGAGGTAGTTCTCAATGTCTGAAACCGGATACATACAGCTCAAGCCCCCGGCGCGGATTTTACTCGGCCCCGGACCCAGCAATATTCATCCCCGCGTCCAGATGGCTATGCTGGCACCAATGGTGGGACATCTTGATCCCTATTTCATCACCATTATGGAAGATACTATGGCCCTTCTCCGCCAGGTTTTCAGGACAGAGAACAAACTCACCTTTCCTGTCTCCGGCACCGGTTCGGCCGGAATGGAGGCAAGTTTTGTTAACTTCCTGGAACCGGGTGATGTTGCCATTATAGGCGTTAATGGTTTTTTTGGAGAAAGGATGGCCGAGATTGCCCGGCGATGTGGCGCCAGAGTAGTCCCGATAACGGCTGAGTGGGGTCGGATAATTGAGCCTGAAGCTATCGAGAATGCCCTGAAAGCAGAAAAACAGGTAAAACTTCTCTCCCTGGTCCACGCCGAGACCTCTACCGGTATCCTTCAGCCCTTGATAGAGGCTTCTCAACTGGCAAAACAGCACGATGCCCTTTTTCTGGTAGACGCAGTCACATCTCTAGGCGGACACGAGGTAGCCGTAGATGACTGGGGTATTGATATCTGTTTCAGCGGCACCCAGAAGTGCCTGGGCTGCCCTCCGGGTCTGGCTCCTTTGACAGTCAACGAGCCTGCCCTCAGTGTATTGCGGGACCGTAAACATCCGGTTAACAGTTGGTACCTGGACCTTTCATTACTCTCCTCCTACTGGGACAGCAGCCGATTCTACCACCATACTGCCCCAATCAGTATGGTCTATGCCCTGCATGAAGCCCTGGTTTTGCTCCTTGATGAGGGGCTGGAAGCCCGTATTCAGCGCCACCTGAAGCACGGTTCGGCTCTCAAGGCCGGGCTCGAGGCTATGGGACTGACCCTGCATGCCCAGGAAGGTCACCGCCTGAGCACATTAACCTCGGTTAAAATCCCGTCGGGAATTGATGACCTGAAAGTAAGGCAAAGCCTGCTCAACAAATGGAATATTGAGATTGGGGGTGGACTGGGCGCACTTAAAGGGCAAATCTGGCGTATCGGCTTAATGGGACATTCTTCCACCACAGAGAATGTGTTACTCGTCCTGGCGGCGCTGGAATTTCAATTAACGGCCGAAGGTTATTCTCTGGAACCGGGAGCCGGAGTCAGCGCAGCCATTAAACACCTTAATGCCTGATAATTGACCGGGCTTGCCGGTATCTCAGCATGAAAAGACAGTATTTCATCTTGGCAACCGGGGTAATTTCTGTCTCCTTCGCTGCCATTTTCATAAGGCTCGCCGAAGCCCCGTTCCTGGTTATTGCCGCTTACCGGATGTGCCTGGCTTCCCTGGTTATTGTCCCCCTGGCCTGGGCTCGCTCGGGTAGGGAACTGCGCAGTCTGTCACGACAGCATATTATTCTGGCCCTGATTTCCGGTGCCTTCCTGGCCCTCCATTTCGGACTCTGGATAGCCTCACTCAGCTACACATCGGTAGCCACCTCGGTAGTCATGGTAACAACTACACCTATTTTCGTAGCTATCGCCTCATATTTCCTCTTTCAGGAGAAACTGACCAGGCAGACAGTTCTGGGAATCGCAATATCAATTATCGGGGCTGTTTTCATCGGCTACGGCAACTGGAAACTGGGTCCCAGTCCGCTATTCGGTGGCATACTGGCCCTCCTCGGGGCGCTGGCAGTTGTCGGTTATCTGATCATAGGTCGCCGGCTGATGCGAGAAATCGGGCTGCTTAGCTATATTTCTCTGGCTTATGGCTCGGCGGCGGTGCTCCTGCTGGTGGCCACCCTCGTCTCCGGTTACAGCCTGATCGGTTATTCCAGCGCCACCTATATCTGGCTGGTGCTGCTGGCAGTAGTGCCCCAACTGATCGGTCATTCATCGGTCAACTGGTCGCTACGCTTTATCCCGGCTACCCTGGTTACCATTGCCATCCTGGGTGAACCGGTGGGAGCTACAACCCTGGCCTTTTTGATACTGAAGGAAGTTCCCAGCCTCAGCGAGTTTGGGGGTGGTTTTCTTATTCTGGCCGGTATCTTTGTTGCTTTTAGAAAGAATGAAATGCTCAGGGGATAACGCCAGCCCTAACAATCCACCGGCGCTATCCCCAACATAATTACGATTGACACCTTCAACCCTTTAGGAACAGTTTGAGAAAGCTAAACACGCCTTCAAAACGGGATTACCACCACTGTTTCACCTCAGGTGAAGCGACCAGAAGCGACCGGTCTATTGCCGAGAGGTCAGCGCATCCGCAAATCGCCATCGTCCTTTTAAGTTCACCGGTAACGAAACCGATAAACTCTTCAACACCTGTGGCCCCACCAGCTGAGGCCGCCAACAGCACCGAGGTAGCAAAACCGACTCCCTGAGCACCCAGCGCCAGGCCTTTAAAAATGTCATTACCTGTCCTGAAGCCGGTATCTACCAGCACGGTGAGCTTATCACCCACGGCCTTAACCAGAGCGGGCAGCGCCACGATGGCGGGAACGCCAAAGTCAAAAGCACCCGAGCCATGATTGCTGACCACAATGGCCGAAGCGCCGATTTCAATAGCCTTTTCAGCATCAGCCAGGCTGAGCACTCCTTTAATGATAAAGGGTAATTTAGTCAGGGATATTGCCTGCCGGACTTCATCAATCTGCTTCGGGGCAAAGGTGTCGGCTCTGGTGCCCCGCCCATCACGATAAGTCCCGTAAAAATGGTCAATGTCCATACCCACCGCCACGCAGCCGCGGCTTTCGGCATCTTTTACCTTGGTGTAAATTAATTCCGTTTCCCGGTAAGGCTTAACCATTTTTACCACCGGGGCTCCGGTGTCAATAGCCAGCTGCAGCAGTTCAGAACCTCCAATACCCAGGGTCATCATTGATCCGGCATTACCCATCCCGCGAACCAGGTCAGCCATTTCCTCGTCGGAGAAATGGCCGGGCTTGGACAGCGCCGAGCAAAAAGCCGGCGTTTTCATTTTCGTACCGAAAAGAGTAAGGCTGGTATCGGGCTGAACCGTGTCCAGGAACTTGGGTTCCATAAATATGGAATCTATCAGCCTCCGGTTTGCCTGAGCTGAAGCCATATAGTTGGAGGACGTCGGTAATTGCCTTTCCATGCCTTTTTCTTTCAGGTTTGCAATAGCCAGATTAAAAAGCTCGGTCAGAGTCTTGGGTCTTTCATTCACTTTTTCGGTTGTCATAAATCTTTCTCCTTTTTTTCTTTGGTTTTTTAAATGAGGCTAATTCATTTTTTTAGGATACGGGCAACTTCGCGGGGGACAAGGAAAGCCCTGCCGGCAATCCGCATTGTTCTGTCCTGGCTGTTTTCGTATTTTTCCTTTATGGACAGTATCACCTTCCCGGCAACGGTTTCCTGCCAGAACCAGTCGGAAAGAGTCTGGCTGGAGGCATATTCCTGGCCGGGTTGGGCCGTGATTCCTTCATAATAGTAGGCTTTCAACTCATCTGCCGCCAGCTTAAGCGTGTATGTCAGAGGTACATCATCGCGGGGATTCTCTGGCTGACTATCTCCCAGAAAGGCATAAATAAAATCACCCAGGCAATCCGTCTCTATCCCGCTGGCGCCTACCGTAGTGCGCCCCCGTTTCTCAACAGCAAGGTCATACCAGGGACGCAGGGCGGCCATTTCTCCTCTGAAGGCTGTGTGGAGTTGATCCGTTTCTCTTGGGTCAACTTTATCCTGGCTGAAATTCACCGGGCAGGCCAGCATGGTGATGGCGCCGGCTGATTCCGGTACATCCTCAGGGAAATCCTCAATCAGGGGACCGCCCGGCGCTTCAAGAAGCTTCAGCGCTGCCAGGATTACTTTCTTCTGAAATTCAGGGTTATCAGGTATACCAAGCGGGTGTCCCAGTTCAAATGGCACCCAGAGTGCCCGGGGTGGCTTGACGGTTTCAGTATGCAGCCGGACAAGGCTTATCCCGGTTGTGGGCACTCCTTCTTCTTCAAAGAAATGAGCCAGCGCGCCAACGGCACGCGTGCACATTGCTCAGACCGGCAACAGCAAGACAGCGTCAACCTTATCTTTCTTTAATAGTCCGGCCACACTGCGGGCCTGTTGTTCCATATCCATCGGCTCATGAGCGCCCATAAAGGAATAGTGAAAATCAGCCACGCTGCCAATAATACCCTCCTCAGCCATTTCCCTGAGCCTGTCTATCGGGAAGATGACATTCAAGTCCTGCTGAAATCCGCTGCGGTCATAGTTAATTGACAGATGGGTCATAACCAGCTCGTCAGATTTCACATTTCCCGGAATGACCCTGTAGTACTCCTCAGTGGCGCGGGTAAAGGGACGGTCATCTCGCCGGTGTATGCCCGCCGCGGAGACAAGAGCTACTCGTCTCTGGTTTAGCGGCGGCCCATCCACCCAGGGGTGGGTTTCAAAGGTCGGACATTCGGCTTCTTCGAGGTGCTTTCTCTCTTCTTCACTCAGTTTTTCCAGACGTACCATGTTTCTTCATTCTTCCTTC
>JAZFUA010000092.1:0-6467 GCA_036446975.1 Dehalococcoidales bacterium | reverse complement strand
TTCGACGAGTCAACAGGTAAAAAGTTATTTTCGGTATTGGACTCGTCCTGAATTTCCGTAACCGCCAATCCGTTTCAATATCAGCATATGACTGAAACGGCAAACAGAACATAAAGATATGAGGCAAACGTGTAAATAATTGGTAAACATCTTCTCGCTGAGATGAAGGAGGAGACAGGCAGGCCGAAACTGCTTTGATACAGAGGCGTTGCTGAAAACATGGCCGGCCGGTTGAAGAGGGTGGGGCCAAGGGATAAATAAGATGCCGGCGACAGCTTTATGGAGTGAACAAATGAAGAGACAGCAGAGGAGCCGGGCAGCACCGGTTAGGGGCAAAGGCAGGGATAACTGCCACGGTGATGAAAGCCGGGGGGTGAGTGACGAGATGCAAACAGCGGCCAGTTATTTTCCGGATTTTTGAAGGCTAGTTTCAATTTTCGGTAACTCCGGAAGATCCAGAGGGCGGGCGTGCTGCCAGCGCGTGAGAAAATCCTCCCATGAGTTATAAAAACCTTTTTTCTCGCCACAGAGTTTGCATACACCGCCACTGGTAGGGCCACTGGCACTTTCAATTATCCAGTGGTGCCGACAGGTTGCCGAAACGTGGGAAATCATCAGTATTACTCCTAACGACAGGTAAAAGTAAGTACATAATGATTGTAACACCGGCGAAGTGGCCGACCAGTCCCAAAGGGTTCGATATTTTGAGATGTTCGGGTCATATCGATAATGTCCTAAACCAGATAAAGGCAAAGCCGCAGAGAGGTACTTCAATCTGGAAAGGTCGGGATGAAGCAGGGTAAAAAGCAGAGACCCCCATCTCTAGAGGTCTCTGCTACTTTCACTGAGGTGGTTTACCTGGCGCCCCGTCAGCGCCGCCAGTGATGTGAATTGCCCCAACGTCAGTACAGTTCAGTCACCGTAGTTAACGCGCCGGGCGTGGTCCGAGTGATGGTGAGAGTGGCGCCAGAGGGCGGCATCAGCTGGAGGGTGAATTTATGATAGAGACCCAGGTTGACGCCGGCAGGTACCGTAATCAGAGCGATAAACAACTCGTCACCTTCCATCGCAGAGACGGCACCCCGTTCCGTACTCTGGGGACTCTTGGTAAAAATGGCGGTGACGTTTTCCGAATGCGTATTCACGTCATAGTAATTAACGATAATGGAGGCCGTATCCACTCTCTGGTCAGACATAGCCAGACCCAGGGTAAACTGAATCTCAGTGATAGTGTTATTAGAGGTGAACCCGAGCACGTTGCCCTGGACTTTCACAGTGTTCTGGGCTGTTGAGAGACCCTTGTAGACCGCCTCCTTACCTCTTTCTGCGGAGAAGATACCCGCCGAGAGAACGCTGTAGGCCAGCACCGAGCCAACGGTGACGAAGGCAATCAGGATGATGGCCGTTTCAAGCCCGGTCATGCCTTTCTGACGACGGTGCAGGTTTCTTAAAGCGGCAGCAAATTTCCGGTACATTATTCCTCCTTTCTTCGATATTTAATACCGATTACGGTGGCGCTATTTTTCTTCACATTTTTCCGGCCTCCTTGGTACGCAAAATTTTATAAGCGGTGAATGGAACTGACAGGAAGCGACTTTACGGTTGAAGTAACAGTAGCGGTAAAGCCAGGCCGCCTGTCTCAGAGAAGCTGAGTCATGAAGTTCCGGGGTAAAATCAGCGGCGTAATTATGGCGGGTAGCGGTCCCCGTTATCAGATGAGGTTCGGCAGAAAGAGGGAAGGAGACGGTCTACAAGAGCCTCGTGCAAGCCCAGAAATCACTCTTTTTTGTATCATGCTTGTCTCCTTCCTCTTTCAATTACAGGATATCGCCAGGCGGATAAACAAGGCATAAGAATATCAGGTAAAGCGTAAACATTCTGTGAATATCACTTGGTGACCGAGAGCAGTATAGCTAAAAGGCAAACCAGCAGACGTATTGCCTGGTCAAAGCGGCCGCCTTGTTGAGAGTGTATTGACAGTTGCTCCAGTAAGGGCTATACTCAAGCTCGGTTTTTAGGAACAAGAACGCCCGATATTCCTTGAGGGCAAGCGAGCCGGAAATAGCCTCCCCGCCAAAAACAGGGAATGCCTAAATGGAAAGCAGAACCAGAGTTATCGTCGGATTTCTGGTACCGGCACTGATCGTCCGGGGAATCATGCTGGCGGCTGATTACCTGTTTCCGCATACGACTACCCAGGGACGGGTATTACATGTAACACTGGCCGTAGTTCCACCCTTTACTGTTTACGGTATCATCGCAACGAGAGCTTTGGAGAAACGGCGGCGGGTAGAAAAGGCACTGCAGGAAAACAAGCGACATTATACGAGTGCTGAAATTGTCGGCAATTTTGGTCACTACAGCCGGTATCTTGATACGAACAGGCTGGGATGGTCCGAGGGAACCTATCGTTTATTTGGTGTTGAGCCGAATAAATGGGGGATGGGCAAGGGTCTCCGTCGCCGATAACGGTACCGGGATACCTGAGGATAAACTTAACCAAGGATTCCACCCATTTTATACTACAAAGGAAGTCGGGAAAGGCACCGGTCTGGGTTTGAGCACCTGTTATGGTATAATCAGCCGTCATGATGGTCTGATACGCGCTGAGAACAACGAGGCGGGTGGAACTACCTTCATCATAGAATATACCCCTGGATAACGACAATCGGGTGAAGGGGGAGGTGATGAATGGAAACCGGGCTAGTTAAAATCATGATTGTTGACGATGAACCGCGTATGTGCGATGTTCTGTGCCGCATCCTGGAACGAAGCGGATACGAAACAATTACGGCCTTTGACGGAGAGACGGCGATCAAACTCATTAAAAAGAACCGACCTGATGTTATGCTGCTGGACCTGATGATGCCAGGTATGAATGGCAGAGAGGTGTGCCGGCAAGCGCGTGAAATATCACCGGCGACGCGAATAATCTACTTTACGGGTAAATCCCAGATCGATGCTGCCGAAAAGAAGGAACTCAGGCGGGAGGTCGATGCCTTTTTGACCAAGCCGGCGAGCACGACCCAGATATTATCCAGGATAAACTCGGCACTGGCTATTCAATAACCTCACTGAAGCGGCCCGTGACTGGCACCGGAGACGATATACGGTAACCGATACGATGGGGGCGTTGTCATCAATGGGGAGCGTCCGGGCCATGAAAAGACAGGTGTTCTCTGACAGAAGCAAGCTCAAGGAGCACCCGACACCGGATTGAGGTAAAAAAAGTCTGCCCTACCAACGGCAGGGCAGATATTGTCCACTTGCCATACTCCGTACACCATATGGAGTCTCACGCCGACGCACCTCCTTTTTTAATATCCAGAACATGACACCGGCGCCCTTCTTAGTGCGGGCAAGGCGGCCAATTTATCGCCGCCGGCCGAAAAGACCGTTGACCGGAAAACTTCCGGCATTAAACCCCTTAAGCAGGGGTAAGCTTGCCCCTGGAGCGACTCAAGACGGTATTCATAAAGTCCATAGTTGGCAGAACCATAAACATGCCTTCCATCTGCCGATCATCGGCATTGAAGGTTGCTTTAACCACAATGGCGTCATCCTGTACTTTCTCGATAGATCCGAAGGGTATGCTCATGATGGCGCCTACAATGTCCACGATAACAGATGGTGGTGAAGGCATGAGGACCAGGTCAGCACTGTCAGCCAGAATATTGAGGAAAAACGCACCGGTGATGTTACCCATTTCCCCCAGGACGGACCGCCCCATTTCTTCTATTTTGTTTGTTGACCCCAGAGCCAATCCCAGTTGCAGGTCAATAAACTGAAAGGCTATCTTCGGTTCATGTATCAGCAGAAGGTGCCCGGTAGCATCACCTTCAATTGACAGGTAGATGCCAATACCGGGGGCATCTGCCCCTCCCAATAAACCAGCGGCATCTTTGGCCGGAAGTTGTTTCAGATCGAGAGAGGTCACCTTTATCTCATGTCCGACCATCTGGGAAAGACCAGACAGGGCATTGGCAATGCCCTTACTGACCAGCCAGAGCCAAACGGCCATATCTTCCCTGGAGAGGGCTAAATCCGGCATGGGAGCAGACATGTTCGTCTCTACCGATACAAGCCCCATGGTATCTTCGGAAGACCTCCGGTCTAACGTGCACCGGGTTGCGTTTTGCATTATTGTCACCTCCCTGTTCTTGTTCACAGGATACGGGGAGATTGATAAATAAAACATAAGAGCGCGAGAGGAACATGTAAACTTTTCGTAAACAATGCGGCTTTGTCAAGAAAGAAGGGCACTTTACGGAAGCCGTCACCAGACCAGTCATGATGACCTCACTGTATCAATAAATATAACCGCTCAGTCCAGGTTTAATATTCTCCGGTTACTTTAAAGGATGAGCTTTTTCTGCGATAATGGATATGTTTTGGGGGAATCCGAGACCGGCGTTACCGGTAGAGAAGCCGGCAATGTATCTAAGGAGAGCCATATGTTACTGTTAAACTGGTTGGCAGGTATCGCCGGAACTAGCATAATAATATTCATCATTCTGTACATAATTATAAGACGCCGTCAGTAGTTAATGAGTCCGGGAAGGAAGATACGGACTGGACAGAGAACATTACCCATTTTTGTTGCGTACCGGTAGTACTCCGATGCAAATTACTTTCTGGAAGGGCCTTAAACAGTGGCCGTAAATCCAGGAGGGATAGAACCATAAACGCAGTATAAATACCCATATACAAGCTGCCGACATCATTGTAATATGGGATAAACAGGCGATAACGGCGCAAAGAGGCGAGACGAGAATTATGGAAAGCAGCGACAAATGGCTGGCGGTTGCGGCAAAACTGGAAGAACTGAGGGTACTGACGGACAGGAACTGGGAAAAAGGGGAATGGGAATTTGCCGCGCTTGGACAACGCGTAATTAGAACCGTAGAGCAATCAAGGTTTTCAGCGAAAGAGATGATCCAGCAGACGACGGCACTAACCAATGACATCTGCCTTCAGAGCAAAAGAGACGATACTGAGATCTGAAAGGTAACCGTAAGCTTTTCATGGTAGCTGATACCATATCATCGTTACCGTCAAACTCACGAAGCTTCAGTCCGGTCTTTGACAGTATATTCAGGTATTTTCCCGGTCCGTTTTATCACTTCCGCGGCGGTCTTTTTGGAGTTCTCCGCAGTTTTCCCGGCAGCGGCATCTGCCTTCGATATTCTTTTCAGGGCTTCAAGTGATAGTTTCTTTGACTCTTTAGCCATCTCTTTGGCCGACTTACCAGTTTCATCCGCCCGGCTTATTACTTCCCGTGACAATTTTAACGATTCCTGAGCCATGCCCCGGGCTATCTTGCCCACTTTTTCGGCATCTTTAATCGCTTTTTGGAAGTTCTTTCTCGATTCGTCGGTGGTTTTACTGACCAGCCTGATGGCGTCCTTAGCCTCATTATTTGCCGTCTTGAAGGCGGCAACAGATTCTACGGTGGCTTCTCTGGCCCATTCATTTACGACTTCAATCCTGTTTATGGCCTGGGCGAAAGTCCGAACTGTCGACTCGGTAGCCTTTTCACTGGATTTGCTTACCTCTTCAGCCCTGGCGATTGCCTTTTGGGATATTTTTACTGATTCCTGCGCAATTTGCTGAGTTGGTATGTACATCTCTTCAACCCGGCTTATGGCCTCCTCTAAAGTTTTCCTGGATTCGGCAACAATTTTTCCAGCCCACCGGCTCATTTCTTCCGTTTTGACGATGGCTTCCTGTGACAACTCTACCGACAACCGGGCCATCTCTTCAGCGGAAAGGCCGGCTTTCTCGGCGTTTTTAGCGGTTTTAACGGCAACTCTCTTCGATTCTTCGGCGGCTTGCTTGGCAGAAGTAGTGATTTCTAAAGCCCGGCCAATTGCCTTCTGCGACGCCCTCTTCGATATTTCGGCGGCTTCTCTTGCCGAGGCGCTGATTTCCAGGGCCTGGTTAATTGCCAACTGGGATGCCTTCTTCGATTCTTCGGCAATTTCTTTTGCCGAGGCAGTAATTTCCAACGCCCGGTTAATTGCTATCCTGGATGTCTTCTTCGATTCATCGGCTGTTTCCCTGGCCGACGCGGTCACTTCTTCGGCTATGGTGAGCATTTTTTGGAAAGCCTCAACCAGAGACTCGGTAGTTTGCCGGGTAAGCGTGCTTGCTTTTTCCGCCCGGTCAATGGCTTCACCCAGCACTGCTTTCGATTCTTCAGCCACCTGTTCGGCCGACCGGGTCACTTCTTCCGCCCGATTGAGGGCTTTCCGAGCGGCGCCTTTGGAGATTTCAGCAGTCTCATTGGCCGATTCAGCTACTTCCTCTGCCCGATCCAGCACACTCTCCAGAGTTTTCTTCAAGGTGACAACAATCTTCCTGGCCGATTTGCTGACTTCACCAGCCCTGGTGACAGCGTCCTGCGATACTTTCTCTGTTTCCAGGGCCGTCTGGTGAGCTGATTTGGCTACCTCCGCCGTCGTCTC
>JAZFUA010000091.1:0-3410 GCA_036446975.1 Dehalococcoidales bacterium | reverse complement strand
AGCAAGCCTGCAAAAGCCCAGGAGCTGCTTACCGGGGCGCAATCCCTGTTCAAGCAGCGTGATCAATACTTGCTGCCTGAAAACGAGACACGCCCTGGACCGATTCTCATTATCGATGACAATCGTTCGCTGGTGAGGCTGGCCGAGCGGGCCCTGCAAAAGGATGGTTTCAACGTTGTCACCGCTTTTAGCGGGATAGATGGTCTGAGAAAGGTGAAAGAGGAAAAACCGGGTCTCATTATCCTTGATATTATTTTGCCGGAACTCAGCGGCTTTGACATTCTGCAGCAAGTGCGTCAGCAGACTGATGTTCCGGTAATAATGTTAACTTCAGATAACCATATAGATTCGATCAAAAAGACCATGGCCCTCGGCGCTGATGATTACCTGTTAAAACCGATAAGCACGGTGGAGCTTCTAACCCGGGTACATAATAAACTGGATAGCTCAGGATAAGAGCCTCACGTAGCAACTATTAATTACCGGCCAGGGCGGCTTCCCTCTCATTTTTCCAAAACTGGCAGCCTTCATTTCACTCATCCTCACATAAGTAGAAATCCCACCCATCCATCCTTTTTTCAAAACCCAAGCCTTAAGTAAAGGCAATAAACAAACCATAAAATATAGCCTCTATTCCGTAAACATTTTATAAATATTCATCTGGTATGTTGCTGTTATGAGCCGTTATTAAAGCAGGTTCCTGCGATTATGACCTCCCAGGGTCAAAGCGGTGGCGCATTCAGACTATCAAAACGTCCTCTTGAGTTAACAAAAAGCTATAAATGTAGCCCCCTCTTTTTGCACAATTAGACCTTACGGTGATTATGGGGCTATGTGACAATGAGACTGTATGAGCATTCTGGGATGCAGGACATGCTTCAATTTTAAAAAAAGACATAGTTACTCATCCCAGGGTGCTTATCTTATAAACAATGTCCGTTGAGGACAAAATAGGTCCGGACGGACTGGTTAACCTGACTCTCATGGAGTATTCAGTTAATACGACATACACATAGGGATGAGACAATGCGCGTAATTTTGGCCCCAGCCCTTGAAGGGATAGGAAAAAGAGTAAAACAGATGTTGAGCAGCGAAGTGGAAAAAGAAGTGGTTGGCAGGGTTACCAGCAATCGGGAAGAACTACCGGATACCGGGCGGTTTCCCTCTGATGCCGTCATTCCACTCACAGCCATAGGTAAATCCAGCCGGGCTATCATTAATACCGCCCGCACTATTGCTAAAGCGCAATTACTCAACCGGGCGATAATCACAATTGAAAAAGTTGCCCGTGACCTTGTGTCGGCTGTCAAGGCGGGAGCAGCCGGCATGTTGTCCCTGAGTATTGACGGCAGCGAGCTGCTGTCCGCTCTTAAGATTCCCGCTAACAATGTAATTTCTGAGCCAGTACATGACGCTATTCCATTACGTGGCTTCAAGGAGGTGCCGTAATGTGACCCAGAAAACCTTCGATAAAGATTATGTAATATAGAAAAGGAGGAAAACATGTACCAAAAACTTAGCAGAATTCTAAGGAACCTGCACCGGGGACAGAAAGGTATGACCGGACTGGAAACGGCCATTATCCTGATTGCCTTCGTTACCGTGGCTTCGGTATTGGCCTACAGTGTCCTCTCAGCCGGTATCTTCTCGGCGGAAAGAGGTAAGGCAACAGTCTACAGCGGCCTTGAGCAAGCTTCGGCTACCTTGGAGGTTAAGGGCAACGTGATTGGAGAAAGCAATGCCGGCAATACGAGTCTCGACTTCATTTATTTTCTCGTCGCCCTGACGATGCCTGATGAATCGGTTGATATGAGTGCTTTATCCATTAATGTTTACAGCACAGTTACTCATGCTATCAGTACTAACGAAGGCTGGGACGGGGATCCAAACAACGATAGTTGGCAGTACCGAAAGGTTGTCGATAGTACTGAACGAGGTGCAGTTGGCGCGTTGGAGGGTGATGAAATTTTCGAAGTAGTAGTCGATACTAACAACTTTGATACGATTGGCGCCTATGAGTGGTTTGTCGTTGAAGTCATACCACCCACCGGCGCCACTCTCACCATCAAGAGAACGCTGCCCGGTAACCTGAAAACTAAAATGAACCTGAAATAGGTTGCAGCAAACTAAGAAAAGGAGGAAAAAATGTACCAAAAACTTGGTAAATCTCTAAAGAACCTGCACCGGGGACAGAGAGGCATGACCGGGCTGGAGACAGCCATTATCTTGATTGCCTTCGTTACCGTAGCCTCGGTGTTGGCCTACAGTGTCCTCTCGGCCGGTATCTTCTCGGCGGAAAGAGGCAAGGCAACGGTCTATGGAGGCCTTGAACAAGCTTCGGCCACCTTGGAGCTTAAGAGCCACGTACTGGTAACAGGCGATACCGCAACCAATACTACCGACTACATTTATTTTCTCGTCGGTCTGACGATACCTGAGGAGAAAGTGGATATGGAAGGAATAGTGGTAAAGTTCTCTGACAACGCGACAGAGGACACTATTGTCAGGGAAGACGTATGGGCCACCTGGAACGCAACTTCCAACAAATGGACCAGCCGGTTACTTACCAGCAAAACGGAGCGGGGTACGGCTAATATGCTGGAGGGTGATGAGATTCACGAAATCAGAATCGATCTTCCAAGCGGGGCTACCGTTACCGAATATCAAACGTTTCTTTTTGAGTTGCTCCCGCCCAAGGGTGGCTCCATCACCATCAAGCGAACGATACCCGGTTCTTTTGAAGCTAATATGGACCTGAACTAGATTACAATAGACTAAGCAAAGGAGGAAATAATGTACCAAAAACTTACCAGCGCTTTAAAGAAACTGCACCGGGGCCAGAGAGGCATGACCGGGCTGGAGACAGCCATTATTCTGATTGCCTTCGTTACCGTAGCTTCGGTATTGGCCTACAGTGTCCTCTCGGCCGGTATCTTCTCGGCGGAAAGAGGTAAGGCAACGGTCTACAGCGGCCTTGCGTCAGCTTCAGCCACCATGGAGGTTAAGGGCTCCATAATCGGCTCAACCGACGGAAGCGAGCTTACCTTTCTCAAGATCTGGGTTGGCCTGAGTATACCCGACGAAAGTGTTGATATGGACTCAGTCATCATCACCTATTTCGACGATCTTCAAGTTGTCCAACTGACCGGCGATGATGGCGTCTCCGCGGGAACGTGGGGCTCCAGCATTGACGATGCGAGTACCGAACGAGGCGTCTCCAATGCCCTGGAGAGCGACGAAATACACGTAATAACAATAGCAATACCAGGGGCTGCTACACTTGACGCGTATAAGTGGTTTGTGACTCAGATTGCTCCGCCGACCGGTGCCACCCTCACTATCAAGAGAACTATGCCCGGCAGTCTGGCGGGTAAAATTGACCTAAAATAGTGCGGGGCATGGAAACCTTC
>JAZFUA010000090.1:0-2890 GCA_036446975.1 Dehalococcoidales bacterium | reverse complement strand
CTTAATTGTGTCAATTATCATTCAGGCTGTAAATACATAATTTTTGCGATTGCGACTTTATTCCAGACATCGTATCACTCTATTTAACTCTAACTTGTCGTCTTTTACCTTAAGTGATATTATTTAAATAAGCTTACTTTGCTCGGCGTCTCGCCCTTTTGCGTGGTAACTTTAAGCTGGAATTATCAAGGGGGAAGGAATGGAATACCGGAAATTTGGAAAACTGGATTGGGAAGTATCGGCCCTTGGCTTCGGCGCCATGCGATTACCCACCACTGGTGGGCCGCCGGCAAGTATTGATGAGCCTGAGGCTATCCGTATGATTCGACACGCTATTGACCAGGGCGTTAACTATCTTGATACGGCTTACGCGTATCACGGAGGGCAGAGCGAGCGCCTGGTTGGCAAGGCACTGAAAAATGGTTATCGTGAGAAAATGAGGCTGACTACCAAGCTGCCTGTTCGTATGGTCGAGAAGCCCGAAGATTTCGACCGCATTTTTAATGAGCAGATGGAACGCCTGCAAACCGATAAGCTTGATTTTTACCTGCTGCACGGTTTGAGGGCGGAAACCTGGCGAAATGTGAGGGATATGGGGATAATCCAGTGGGCTGAGGACAAGATGGCCAAAGGCCTCTTTGATTATCTGGGTTTCTCTTTCCACGATGAGTATTCGGCTTTTAAGGAGATTGTGGACGATTACGATAATTGGACTCTCTGCCAGATTCAGTATAACTATATGGATGAAGAATTCCAGGCAGGTCGGCGCGGGGTAGAATACGCCGCCGGTAAAGGTCTGGCGATTATTGCCATGGAGCCGATTCGAGGGGGAAAACTCAGCCTGGAACCCCCAGAGCAGGTAGCCAAGGTATGGGAAACCGGATCGGTGAAACGTAGCCCGGCCGAGTGGGCACTACAATGGGTTTGGAGCCAGCCCGAAATCTCATTAGCTCTAAGTGGTATGAGTAAAATGGAGCACGTTGTTGAAAACATTGCGGCAGCAGAACGGTCTGGGCCAGGTGCGATTTCTACAGAAGACCTGTCAGTAATTGATAAAGCCCGTGAAGCCTTCCAGGGATTAATCCCTGTTTCCTGTACTAACTGCGGATATTGTATGCCATGTCCTAATGGAGTGGAAATTCCGCGTATCTTTCAGTTGTACAATGATGCAACAATGTATAACGATCTCCAGACAGCAAAGAACCGTTATTCATCCGATTCTCCCATGGGACTTAAGGCGGAACAACGTGGCGACCAGTGCATTGAGTGTAACGAGTGCCTGGATGCCTGCCCTCAGACGATAGCCATAACTGATTGGCTCAAGAAGATACATGCCGAACTTACGCCCGGCGAGTAGCCGTGACCGCCTGGAATCATTGACCAGTATATTCTTGTTCGTCCAGACAGGGAAGCACTGAAGGCCCTTCCGCAATGATTGCCACTTCGGCGTCTCTGCCCAGGACTTGAAAAGCCTTTTCAATACCTTCCTCGATTGTGGACACCGGTGACATCATCATACCATTGACCAGGTTATCGTTAAGGTTTGATACCAGGTAGATATCATTCTTTAGTTGAGCACGGGCTAGAATCTGGTTTTGCCACTGAACACCGGCCGGTTTTTTGAGTTTGATATTTTGCAATACTTCTTTTGGAGAATCAGCTGAAGCGTGTAAATTCAGGAACTCTTTTGGGCCCAATCCCGCATTACAGGATGAAGCGATTATAATGATTCCCCCGTCCCGGGTTATTTGCGAAGCGGTGTCTATGCCTTTGCAGGTCTGATATAAATCCAAATCCAGGGGCGCTCCCCCATTTGTGGTAATGGTAATATCAACTTTGTGGCCCACTTTAACCATAGCAATTTTCTTCTCCAACTCACATCCCCGTTCATGAGCAATATATGGGTCTCCGGCCACTATACGGGTAATTTCCCCATTTTTATTAAGGAGCACATTTACTATGAAGTTGAGGTTAGCTATTTTGGCCTGTTCAACCATATCTTCATGTATCGGGTTTCCCTGGAGAACGCCAGCTCTGGCCCGTGGGTGCTCTATCATTTTATATCCGTGATTTACATGGGCAGACCTCACGCTGAATACTCCGGGAGCTATGCTTTTTCTTCCTCCGGAGAAACCGGCAAAGAAGTGCGGCTCAATAAACCCGGTACTCAGCCGAAAATCCGCCTCGACTACCAGCCTGTTTATTTCAACAGGGGTACCCCTGGAAGTTGTGCCTGCATATACAGTATCGTTAACGTCGTGGTTCACTACCCGGTAGTTTTCAATAACATCATCACCGAGTTTGGCAATCAGGCCCTTTTTATTTAAAGGAGGGTGCAGGCCGAGGGCAATCATTATCGTGATATTGTCTCTGGGTATCTTTTGTTCCAGCTTGGCCAGTATCGGAGGCAGTAGTCTGTCATCCGGGCAGGCTCTGGTATTATCCGTGACGATTACTACAATCCTGTCATTTTCCTGAATACACTCAATGAGAGGCGGACATTCTATCGGCGAGTTAAGGCTGTCTGTTATGGCTTCCCATTCATTGTCAACCGCGGGTAGCTCCTGTTTTTTCAGGATAAAAGAGATGTTTTCTGCCGGAATATTGGCTTGGAGAAAAGAATCGCCGTATGGAAAAAGAAATTCAGTGGTCATGGATAATGTCCCGGGTATTAAAGGTTAATCGGTTCGGTATAGTATCACACAGATAATGCCTGGAGTCAACGCTTCGCCTGGATACCCTTCAATGGGGTAGTAATCTGTCGGTCTAAAATAAAAAGTGCCAGGATTAGCTGGTTGTCACCAGTCGCCTTTTCTCGAAGAGAAATATATTTGACAGAGTTGTAACCTGTATAGCATTATTTAGAGGAGAGCATCACCTGATTATATTT
>JAZFUA010000089.1:0-5387 GCA_036446975.1 Dehalococcoidales bacterium | reverse complement strand
ATGGGTTGCCACGGCAGCCCGCTCAATAACGGAGGCACCTGCTATGGCGAGAACGCAGATGGCCTGCCACCGGGATGGAAAGGCATAAACGAAGAGTACGGCTACAAAAAAGACGAGAGTATTGTTATGGTCCAGGATATAGGAGGCGGTATCCAGGGTTCCCAGTTCTCTCCGGGTGGGTATCGGGCATTTCAAAAAAGCGGTCATGGAGGTATAGCCAGACGTTTTGATGTTAAAGGCCAACCCGGACCCCATAACTGGCTGGAATACATCGTTCCCGGCCTCTGGAATACCAGGGAGGGTGGCTTTACTTTTGTTATGGTCCCCGAGATGGCCCAACACCTCTATGATTATGACTTCAAGACAAAAGACGAGGTGTATGAGTGGCTCTGGAAGCAAAGCTTTATCACCATAGGGGAATACAAGAAGCGGTCCTGGCCTGATTATGCAGGCACAAACGGCTGGATGGGAATAGAAAGAACCTCAGGGAAACCATGGAAAGAATTACCTGATGATTATGAGATACCGCTTGTACCTACTCCCTTTGGTAACTGCATAGTTATCGCCGGCGGGCATGAAGAGGCCAGTGTCCAATTCGGTGGAGGGCACGGCAGGGCTTACAGCATAGATGCCTGGCGCTAGTGTCCAACTCGGATTGTTCCTTAAGTTTATCCCTGTCACTTTTACCAGGCCAACCTCAGCACCCGTGGCCCTGGGGTATTCGGGACTGGTGGCAGGAAGGAATATGAAGTTTAGTTGGGTTAAAAGGAGCATTTAATGATGAAGAATTATGATGCTATTGTTATCGGCTCCGGTTGCGGAGCTATCATTGCTGATGAAGCTTCATCCGTGGGGCTCAAGGTTGCCTTGATTGACAGGGGGCCCCTAGTCGGCGGGACCTGTCTCAATTGGGGCTGTATACCTTCTAAAATGCTCATTTATACAGCCGATAGCATAATGGCGATAGGCGCAGCCAAGAAACTGGGCATCAATGCCGAGGTTAAGGATATAGACTTTGGCTCCATAATGGAGAGAATGAGGAAAAGCCGCCAGGAAAGCCAGATTCAAATTAGAGAAGGTCTGAAGCAATCGGAGAACCTGGATTTTTATGAAGGTGAAGGTCATTTTGTGGATGAGTATACCCTGGAGGTTAATGGCGAGCAACTCAAAGCAGATAAGATTTTCATCGCTTCCGGTACAAGACCGTTTTCCCCTCCGATAAAAGGGCTGGATAATGTAGATTACCTTACCAACTCATCTGTCCTTGAGCTTGAGGAGAAACCGGAAAGCCTCATCATTATCGGTGGGGGATATATTGCCGTTGAATTCGGACATTTCTTTTCGGCTATGGGTACCCGAGTAACTATGCTTGAAATGGCAGACAGGCTGATTTTATCCGAGGAAGCGGAAATCTCCGAGGTTTTAAAAAATGAACTGAGTAAACGTATGGCAGTCCATACCTCTTCCCAGGCTGAAGAGGTGAGGAAAAATGGAGATAATATCTCGGTGGTTACTGCTGACAGGAAGACTGGAAAGAAGAGAGAATTCACCGCCCAGAGGCTGATGATGGCGGTTGGCAGGCGTTCCAACGCCGACTTGTTAAGAGTAGAGAATACCGGAGTAGAGCTTGATACCAGAGGTTTTATCAAGGTTAACGAATATATGGAGACCAGCCGGGAAAACATTTACGCTATTGGCGATGCCAACGGGCAGCAGATGTTTACTCATATGGCTAATAGAGAGGCGGCTATAGTTGCCCAGAATGTGTTGTACGGAGGTAGGCTGGAGGTCGATTATTCCGCTATCCCTCATGCTGTCTATTCACACCCTCAAATTGCCTCGGTTGGTTTACGGGAAGAAGAAGCACGGAATAACCATGAGGTTCTGGTGGGCAGATTCAAGTATTCTGATACTGCCAAGGGCGAGGCCATGATGGAGAATGTGGGATATACAAAAGCTATCGTAGAAAAAGGAACGGATAAAATTTTAGGTTTTCACATTATCGGCCCTTATGCACCGGAGCTTATTCAGGAAGTCGTGAACGCGATGACCTCTGGCGGACAATTAGACGAGATGAACCAGGGTATACATATTCACCCGGCTCTTTCAGAGTTGATACCCATGACACTGAATAGCCTTGAAGAGATTTAAACCGATTTCTCAATAAATTATTGAATCAGCCAGGGTTCGAGCATGATAAATATAACTTCAAAACACACTTGACAATAAAGAGTCAAAACGAATATAATTGAAAATACCTGGTCTGAATGAAGGGGGTGGTGTATGACAGGAAACCAATTGGAATAAGGTAACTATTACAACAAAAAGGAGTAAAAATGGCAGAAGATAAAGTGTATAAGTGTCTCAGTCCTGTTGGTAATGAAGTTCCGGTAGACTTGTTTCCTCTGGCTCCGCGTCTTGACTCTCTGGACGGTAAAACTATCAATATCAATATTTGTGGTGAGCCGGATATCACCATTGCGTTAGAGAGAAAACTAAAAGGTGATTACCCGAATGTGAACTGGACTACAAAGAAGACGTATGGTATCAACCCTGTCAGGTTATCGGAAGAGGAATTGAAAACCACTGATGGGATGATAATGGGGGTATGCTGGTGAAGCGGCGCTGTGTGGAGGCAGTTGCCTTACATAGCCGAGCTTGAGAAAGCCGGAGTACCCACAATTCTTATTGACCTTGAGGACCAGCATAATATGGTCCAGCAGGAGGCTCTGGTAAATGGTATTCCCAATGTACGCTTTTTACCGGCTTCACGCACTCTTTCCGGGCCGGAAGATATTGAGAGAATAATTGAGCCCGTCCTTGAAGGTCTGACTAATCCCCTGACCGATAAGGAAAAAGAAAGCGGACGCTGGGAGCCGCCCCAGGATAGAATCCTCTTTGAAGGTACACTTGATGGGGCACAAGCTTTTTACCAGCAGTCAAAATGGATACCCTTGCCGGTGGAAGCTCCCATATCTGTTTATACGGACGGTTTTCCGATAATTGTACCCACCGAAGAGCGGGTCAAAGAGATGCTGACCGGCACCAGTCATAAACCCGATGAACTGATTACTTATCAGCATGACACGGTGTCAAGGGGAGGGATGATGGGAATACGAAACAAGAAGGGCGATGTGGTGCTGTTCCAGCCCCTGAAAAGGACGGCTACCGTGGAGCAGGTGGCGGTTAATGCCGTAATGGCCGGCTGCAGACCGGAGCATTTCCCGGTGGTACTGGCCCTTTCCCAGTCAGGGTGTCCTATCAGCACTACCAACTTTCCCAGCCAGATGGTCTGTCTCAGCGGCCCTATAGTCAAGGAAATACAGCTTAATGTCGGCTGTGGGCATCTGGGTCCCGGGAGCCCGGTCAATGGGCCTATTGGTCGCAGCTATCAGATAATGGCGGTTAATCTTAGTGGCGCTGTCACTGGGGTAAACCGAATGGGTTGCCATGGTAACCCTCTTAATAACGGTGGCACCTGTTACGGTGAGAATGTGGACGGACTGCCTCCAGGCTGGAAAGGTTTGAACGAAGAGTTTGGCTTTAAGAAGGATGAGAGCATTGTCATGGTCCAGCAAGGCGGAGGTGGTATCCAGGGTTCCCAGTTCTCTCCGGGTGGCTACCGGGCTTTTCAGAAGAGCGGCCATGGGGGTTTAGCCAGGCGCTTTGATGTAAAAGGCGTACAGGGCCCCCATAACTGGCTGAGGTATATCGTCCCCGGCCTCTGGGCTATCCGCGAGGGAGGCGTGACGATTATCATGGTGGCTGAGATGGCTCAACACCTGGTTGACATTGGCTTTAATTCCAAGGACGAGGTTTACGAGTGGATATGGAAGGAGAGCTTTGAGCCATTGGGAGAATACCGAAAACGCTCCTGGCCCGATTTTTCCCGAAATGGCTGGATGGGAATCGAAAAAACTTCAGGAAAGCCATGGAAAGAACTGTCCGATGATTATATGGTTCCGGTTGCAGGTGATGACCCTGATGGAAATTGCATAATCGTAGCCGGTGGACAAGAAGAGGCAAGCGCTCAATTCGCTGGCGGCCGCGGTACCGCCTATAGTATAGACGCTTGGCGCTAGATTCCGGAAGGCATGGCTTTTAACTGGAAACTATTTGCCAGACCAGTGACGACACCTTTTTAGAAAGATTTTTGTGCTGGAAGCTGGTCTGGCAAATTTATTCTTCTTCTGGTTGTTTCTCTATTTTTAAGCGGAATAGCTCACTCACCATTCCGGTATAATTATCGTTATTATTATACTTTTTGAGATACTGAACAGGGTCCTGGAGGATTTTTGTTATAATTGACTTTGTCATTGCTTCCAGACTATATTTCTCCTCCTCAGACAGGGAGTGAATCTTCTTCAAAGTCTTGTTAAGCTGCTGGTTTCGTATATCTTCGGCTTTCTTCATCAGGGCAGTGATGATGGGTCTGGTGTCAAAAGCCGACCACTCGGAGATACATTTCTCCAATTCGATGTCGACAACCTGTTCAGCCTTGAAAACCTCATCCATTCGCTGCTGGCGGTTCACTTTGGAAATGCTGGTCAGGTCATCAATGTTGTAGAGGAAAACATTATCTATTTGCTTTACTTCCGGCTCTACATTCCTGGGGACGCCAATATCAATTATCACCAGGGGAAGGTCAGGGCGGTTTTTCATTGCCTCTACGACAATGTCAGTATCCAGTATGCGTTCAGACGCTCCGGCGCAGGTGACGACTATATCAATTTTGCTTAATTCTTCGGCTAAATTGTTAAGGTCGGTTGATGTCCCTCCCAGTGCGGTCACCAGAGCAGAAGCTCTTTCCCTGGTCCGGTTAGCGATGACTATCTGGGAAACTCCTCTTTCCTTAGCCACCTTGGCTACCAGTTCTCCGGCTTCACCGGCACCGATAACCATCATTTTGCTGTTCTCCAGCTCATTGACAATCTTAGTGGCTAAATCTACTGCTACCGAACTGACGGAAAGAGCGCTTCTGCTGATTCCTGTTTCCTCACGAACCTGTCTACCGGTGCGAATCGCGCTCTGAAATATATGCCGCAATGGGGGGGTTACCATGTTTGCATTTTCGGCAGCCACCAGTGCCTGCCTGACCTGCCCCAGTACCTCGTATTCACCGATTATCATCGAGTCGAGCCCGCTGGCTATTCGGAAGAGGTGCCGGAATGCCGTATTATTCTCACGGAGGTAAATGTGAGGCAGCAGGTCTACAAAAGAGACCCCGGTCATCGTATTCAGGAAATTGATAATGGCTTCTTCGGCAGGATAGCTACCTACGGCGTAAACTTCTGTCCGGTTACAGGTTGAAAGGATGATTCCATGCGGGACATAATTACGAAGTATAAGAAGGCTGTTATCAAGCTGCTCACCATTAATAGCCACCT
>JAZFUA010000088.1:0-5330 GCA_036446975.1 Dehalococcoidales bacterium | reverse complement strand
TACCGGGAAGATAGTTTTTCTTACCGCTTACCCTGAGGAAGTCTGGGATTTTGGCTGGGTATATAACCCGGATGTGGTCATCAGGCCGGCCACTTTCGAGTTTTCCGGTTCCCTCCCTGAGGACGGGGACATTTCCTATGATGTGTGGACACACAAATACCTCAATGAGCTGCTGGCACAGGACAAGTACGAGAGCCTGACCGATGAGCAGATAGAGGAAATACTGGCTCAGGTATAATGGCATTTATTTTCAGGCCAGCCCATATAGCTGAGGTCTGACTTTTACTTCTCGTATGAAGTCTTCAACTATATTGGCAAAGTCAGTGTGTAACGGCTCCCAGCCCCATTCCTGACGAGCCCGGCTGTCGTCGACCGCTTTCATACCACCGAGGAAAGCGTCAAAGAACTGGACTATTTGAGGGTCTGGTTTAAAGGTAATACCGGCTTCCGGGATGAACTTTTGGATAGTCTGTGCCAATTCCCAGGCGGTCTTGGCCGGGGATACCCCGATAATGTTGTAACATACTGTCTTGATTGGCTCTGACGGCGCGTAATAAAGCATTTCGGTGGCTCGAATTATGTCTTTAAAGTAGGTGAGGGGTATGCCCTGGTCCTGGCTGACTTTGCATTGGTAGGGTTTGCCGAGGGCGGCGTTTTCAATCATCAGGCAGTAATGCTCTGTTACCGGCGGTAATGTCCTGGCACCGGGGCCGACGACCATAAAATAACGCAAGCAGCGAAAGTCAAGCCCAAACTTTCGGCGGTAAAACCGGCCCAGATGCTCACCAAATAACTTACCGGCGCCATATATGCTAATTGGCCGCTGCAGTGTCTCCTCAGTAATGACTTCAGGAATGGCCTGACCATAAGTGGCGCTGGTACTGGAAAAGAACACTCGCTTTACGTCGAAGAGGCGGGCGGCTTCCAAAACATGCATTGTGCCGGTAACCACGGTCTGATAGCCGGCCCAAGGGTTAGCCTCGCAAGCCCCGCTTAACAATGAGCCGAGGTGAAATATGCCATCTATATTATTTTCCCTGACAACATTCAATACCTCGGGCCAGACTGTCAGGTCACCCTGAACAATTTTTACGCTTTCCTTAATATCCAACACGCGGTCAGGGCGGGGAGCCAAGTCAAATAAAACAAGGTTTTGTTCACCCTTCTCCACGAGCCTGCGGGCTAATCCCGAACCAACCGAACCGGTTCCGCCGGTAATAAGAATAGCCATTCCTTCTTTCCTCTACTCAATCATAAACATGTGCTCTCAGGCTTATACCCTGGCTAAAATCTCGTTAATCTCTTCGTTGGTAAGCTTCACGTGTTCCCCGGCTTTCAGCGAGGCTTCAAAATCGCTGTGAAGATTGAAGTCGAAACTGATATCTCCATCAGCCGGCATTCTTACCCCGACGAACGGCTTGGTGGCCGGCCGGATGACGACATCCGGATTGTATTCCCAGGTGATATCATGCTGCCATTCCGGGTGCGCGCAGAGGAAAATCAGCTTACCGCGATAGCCGGAAGGCACTCGAAACACGTTGGGAATGACCCAGTCGATTTTCAGACCGGCGTTTTCGAGAGCTTCCACGGCATACATCTTCAAAATCCAGGGGTCAAAGTTGAGTTCGACGTTACAGTGGACATGGTCAGCCGGAGAGTCATCAATCAACCTGAGCCATTTCTTGAAATGGTCAGATTTGAAGTACCGGCGTATTTCTTCCTCTTCATGGGGACCGACGCACTTGAAGTCGAACTGCTTGTAGTATTCGTCCATGAACTTTTTACCCCAGCCGTGCAGATTACCCGACTGAATATCCTTGTACAACGGATTATTCGACAGGTCTGCGTCCGGCCTGATTTCCGCCGGCGCGAAAAGCACATCTGGATTATAAAACCAGAACAACTCATAGTTGGCCAGAAACCTTAACGTTTTCGAGTCAACGGGCTGAACATTGATGAACATGCCCACGCCGGGAAGGCCGGAGAACCGGATACCGCGGTCGAGGACAACACCCTTCAACCTGTGATACTCGGTGAACAACTTGGCCAGTGACTCGGGATGGACGCTATTTTCAGCATATATATGGATATGATAGATGGGGTCGTCCGTCTGGGTGAGCATCTTCATAAAATTCTGCCACTGGTCTGACTTAAAATAACCAACCATGCTTTCTACGACATCTTTTCTTACCACAGTTCTACCTCCTTTTATTGCTGGGCGACATTAATAGAACCACTTGCCGAAGGCCGGCTATGCGATAAGCTCCTCATTGCGGCGCCTCCTTCAGGCGGTTATATCCAGACAGTTTTAAGCCTATTCTCTAGGTCTAATAAGACAGGGTTATCCCACCGTCTGCGACATAGTTGGCTCCAGTGACGAAGCTGGCTTCGTCTGAAGCCAGGAATACTATTACGTTGGCTATTTCCTCCGGTTTCCCGTACCTGCGCAGGTGAATCATCTGTATCTGGTTGTCCAGGAACTCTTTGGGCATGCTGAGAACGCGCTCGGTGCCGGTGAAGGCAGGGGAAACGCAGTTTACGTTTATATTGTACTGGGCTACTTCTTTGGCTAGTGACTTGGTGAAGGCTATAATACCTCCCTTGGCAGCGGCATAATCGGCGGTGTTTCCCTGCCCCACAATACCCGCCACCGATGCAATGTTTACTATTTTACCGCTTCGTCTCTCTATCATGTGGTTGATAACGGCACGGGTGCAGTTAAATGTCCCGTAAAGATTCAGTGCCATAATCCGTTCCCAGACTTCTTTCGATGATTGGGCGAAGGGGCCTATCTTCTCTGGTATCGCTCCTCCGGCGATATTAGTCATTATATCGATTTGTCCGAACTTTTCCAGGGTGGCTTCGGCCATCCGGTTGGCTTCGTCACGGCTGGTTATATCTACCTCGATGGCTATTACCTCGTCTTGTCCCATCGCTTTGATTTCGTCGACTACTTTCTGCGCTCCTTGGAGATTCTTGTCTGCTATTATCACCTTAGCGCCTTCTTTGGCCAGGCGGAGGCACGTTTGACGCCCGATGCCGCTAGCACCTCCGGTCACTATGGCAACCCAGTCCTTAATTTTCAATAATTGCCTCCTTTAGATTTCTAACCACCATTAATATTGAGTATTAAGCTACTAACGGCGTTTCTCCAATCAATTCCGGCCATAGGTCCTCAATAGTAGGTTTGAGCTCTACCATGGCACCCTCAACTGCCTTAACCGCGAGAGCGATCTCTTTTTGTGTCATTGGGGTGGAAATAATATACAGACCTCTAGGCATTGAGAAGACACCTCTTTCCAACATGGCAAGGTAGTACAGGTGCAACATCTCTTTGTTAGTTTCGCGGGCGGACTTCCAATCGAATACCAGATTCTCACTGAAGTGAATGTTTTGCAGCGAGCCAATCCCGGTAACCTGTCCCTTAATGTTCAGCTTCTTAAAAACGGCCCGTACTCCGTCAGCAAAAGATTCGCCCAGATTATTGATTCTGGCGATTTCTGCGTCCGTAAGTTGCTCCAGGGTAGCTACGCCAGCTGTAGCGGTAATCGGATTCCCACTGAAAGTTCCGGAATGTAAAATCCGGGGTGCCTTAGGATGGCAAAGCTGCATGAGGTCCTCGCGTCCGCCAAAAGCGCCTACCGGGTAACCACCACCAATAAACTTTCCCATCGTGGTAAGGTCTGCCTTGATGCCGCACATTTTCTGAACGCCACCAAAAGCCAATCTGAGGGTCTGTACTTCGTCTAGGATTAACAGTACTTCATTCTCCTGGGTGACCCGGCGCAGTAACTTCAGGTAGCCCTCACGAGCGGGAAAACAACCGGCAGTAACCATTGCTCCCTCGACAATAACCGCAGCCAGTTTGTCCTTGTTCTCAACGATGGCTCTCTCAGCCGCTTCATTATCATTGTAAGGTACGCTGATAGAAGCGGCCAGAGCACTTTTTGGTACACCGGCGGCATCAGATGGGTAGCGCACCGGGTCATAGTTTCCGTGATAGCAGCCATCCATCTTCAATATCAAATCTTTGCCGGTTGCCGCACGGGCCAAGTGTATTGCGGTGAGGACTCCTTCCGAACCAGTACTACCAAATCGAATTTTATCCACGGATTCCACCATATCACAGAGGAGTTCCGCCCATCGAGTCAATACCGGAAAGAAGGCACCCATCAGAGATCCTTTCAGCACCTGCTCTCTGACGGCAGCTACCACCCGAGGATTAGCATGACCCAAAATCTTGGCTGAGGCGCAATTGTTAAAATCAATATATTCGTGGCCATCAACATCGGTGAATCGGCAACCTTCCGCCTTTTCAAGCCAGATAGAGTAAGGCGAGAACCAAACGGCATTACGGGTTTCTCCTCCGGGCATATATTTACTGGCTATTTCTGCAGTCTTCCGTGAATTCGGTGTTCTTCTTCGATAGCTGTCTTCATATTTCCGGGTTACCTCGGCGATTAATTTCTCCTTTGCCACAATAGTCCTCCATCTCAATACTAGAACTAAACCAATGGTTGGTGTAGAGAACAGGTAGGATCCATTTGCTTCTCTTACACTTTACAGCGAATTGTATAAATTATGAGTCTCCAATCGATGAACATACATCACACCGTAAATTAGTCGCATCCAGTCTGACTTGGTTCAAATACCCAAGAACCGTCTTGACGGGTTGGTATGCCATGGTATAATCAACATCATACACGATATTCGTTTTTGGTACAACCTCGGCGGGAGAGTCAATTTAATTAATGTCAGATAAAGTCGGGATAGCCATTGTCGGGTTGGGGCGTATAGCCAGAACACACATCAGTGGCATTCATTTAAACCCGGGCACCACGCGACTGGTAGCGGTAGTCGATGTTGATGAGCCACTCGCAAAATCAACCGCGGCAACTTATAAAACCAGGTTCTACACCAGTGTAGAAGCGGCCCTGACTGACCCTGAAATACAGGCAATGGTAATTTGCCTTCCTCACCATCTGCATAAACCGGTTTCTCTTCAAGTAATGGAAACTGGCCGCCATGTATTAACAGAAAAACCCATGTCGACTAATCTAGAAGATGCCCAAGCGATGGTGGAAAAAGCCGAACAAAAGGAAGTTGTTCTCATGACAGGCCAGTGCTTTCGTTTTATTTCCGCCTCCCTGGAAGCAAAACTACGGATGAAAAAAGAGATTGGTGAACCGTTTAACCTCGTTTATGTTGAAGGTTGTGATTTCGATAAAAACAAGGCACCACACTGGTGGCGAGATACAAAAAAGACCGGGGGAATGGCCTTCACCATGCTTGGGTCACATACGGTGGATTTGACACTCTGGATATATGAA
>JAZFUA010000087.1:0-3636 GCA_036446975.1 Dehalococcoidales bacterium | reverse complement strand
CCTGACGTCCAGCGCGGTCGCGCTGAAAGCCCGGACCATTGCCTCGACCAGCTTCGTCTTGCTGAGTTTTTTACCGCCGCTGAATTTGGCAATCGACGCCAGATTCTCCAGATAAGCATCCTCTTGCCGGTTGAGAAACACAGACAGTTTTATCATTGCCGATGCTGGTTGAGGCGCTTCCCTTACGGGAGGCGCCGGTTCCGGCTTGTCCGCGCCGGTAAGACGGTCCAAGGCCGTGGCATAGGTATTTTCTTCTGTAACTCTAGCCCTTTTCATCAAGCACCTCTTTTACGAATAATCGGTAGGCATCAGCCCCGCTGGAAGTAGCGGCGTAAGTAAGGATCGACTGACCGGCCGCCGGGGCTTCCTTAAACCTGACTGTAGTAGGAATCAGGGAATCAAAAACTTTTATCTTGTCGCCGAAAGCCCTCCGGGTAACTTCAATTACCTCTTTGGAATGGAGGGTGCGCAGGTTGGTCATGGTGAAAAGTATGCCCAGTATTTCAAGCTCCGGATTAATCTTTTCTTTTACCCGGATAATAGTATTGAGTAATTGGGCCAGGCCTTTCATAGCCAGGAAATCAGCCTGCACCGGTATTATCAGGTAATCAGCCGCCGAAAGGGCATTGATCGTCAGCAGACCCAGGCTGGGCAAACAATCGATGATAATGTAATCATATGAATCCCTGACCGGCTGTATCATTTCCCTGAGAACCACTTCCCGGTTGAAAGCGTTTACCAGGTCAAGCTGGGCCTGGGATAACTCGACATTCGACGGTAACAGGTCAATACCGGGGTTAGCCGTTTTTATAATGGCGTCAGGGATAGGGGTGGCCCCGTTATTTTGGACCACACCAGCCAAGACGTTATATCCGGTAATCTCAAAGTCATCGGGGTTAAATCCCATGTTGATAGTAAGACTTGCCTGCGGGTCCCAGTCTATGAGCAAGACACTTTTTCCGTGTTCGCCGAGACCTTCGGCCAGGGCAGCCACCGTGGTGGTCTTGCCCACGCCGCCCTTTTGATTGGCAATACAGATAACAGACATAATTTTTAATCCTGTCTGTTATTATAACGCATTTGCGCAATTCCGTCAATACTCTTTTACGCAATTACTTTTATTTTTTTCACACTTGATATATGTAGTTTATATTTATATCTGGTTAACCTCACCCCCTTAATCCCCCTCTCGGAGACGATTGTTGCGAGGGTATGAGGTTTTCAACCTCCCAGACTGGCATTGCCTTACGCGGTCGCGCTGAGAGCAACTCAGGCATGCGCCTGATTCTAGCCGTAACCGCGGTGACACTCCTGCCCAGTTCTTTAGCAATATCCGTAGGAGTCATTCCTGCCTCAAAGCCCGACTTAAGCCGTTCATCATCGTCACGGCTCCAGGCTTTTCCCCTCCCAGTCCTTCTAGCCCTTCTAAGATTCAGCTTTCCTGCTCTTAAGGTAATTCCCTTCCAGCTTCTACCCGGGAGGGCCGCCAGAATGTCTTCCTCGGAGTCATGAAGGAAAACTGTTGCAAGAATGTTATCTTCTTCCACGGTCCATCGCTTTTCAAGTGTACTGTTTGACGGAGCGCGGGTTATCAACACTTTTTGTTGCAAGCCATTTTTCCAATAGATGATGGCTTCTATCTCGTACCGTCCCCGTACCTCTACTTTCTCAATCAGCAGTTTCAGCAGCCTGTTTCGGAGAGTAGGCGTAAAGGCTTGCCATCTGTCGGACAGGTTCCATAAAAATTCTCTCACTTTTGAATAGTCCACAGGCTGGGTTTGCGCCGGTGCCGGTCTTGACTTGATCTCATCAAGCTGCCGCTTAAGTTCCCTGATCTTCGCCCAGTAGTATTCTTCTTTATCCTGATCTACCTCTCCAGTAATCTCATCAACACATGAAGTGAGGAGAGCCTGATATTGTTGAGTTTCTTTTTCCAACCTTGTTGATTCTCGTTTTGAATGCATCTTTTCGAGGTTATCGTTGGTGGACTCCGACTCCATCCTGGAGAGTATCTCCTCCGTGAAAGGAGTCAGGTCAAGCTGGTTTAAGACAGTCGTTGTAAGGGGCTCATCCAAATATCTGGCGGCGATATCCATGCAGATATGTTCACCGGTTTGGAGATAGCCGCGGTCACAGAGATACCGACCTTTCGAGGCGATGCTCCGTATCTTCCGAGACTCATTATGATTCATACAGGTAAGTAAACCCGTCCACTCCATAGGTTCAGAGTTGGCAGCTTTGCCTTTCGCCTTCCCTTTCGTTAAGGAAAGCCGGTAGGCCTCTAAAAAGAGTTCTTCGGATACAACCGGGGCGTGGTTGGCCGGGATTGGCTCCACGTCTCCCCACTGCCAAACACCAATCAGCTTCACGTTAGTGGCTAAACCTCTAATCAGGCTAGCGGTGATAACGTATCCGCTTTCAACCATTTTACAATTTCGCATCGAGCTCAAACGCTTCATATGTTTCAATTCAGACGGGAAGTAAGGGATGGTAATTCCTTCAAGCTTCCTGAGGGTCTTGATATAACTGCCTCCCTGGGCGACAAACTCTTCCAGTATCCGGTTGACTACGGTAGCATGGGGCTGATGGGGTTCCATTGTGCCGTACTCATATTGGCCTGTGGGCTTCTGTCCCGTTATCGGCAGGAAATATCCGGGCGGTACTGGTTCTCCGACGTATTCTCCCCGGCCAGCCTTCTGAGCTTTGCGCCTAAACATACGCCGGCCCATCACTTTGCGTTCACCGATGGCATCGTCAAATTCATCTGCCAGGTAGTCGTTGTCCCGGTCAATAACCGGGTTCCAGATACCGTCAAGCGTCCTGATCCGGATACTGTGATCTTTCAGCAACTTAAGCAGCTGGTACGGGATGATTCTGTCTTTGTCACGGGACAGCCGGCTTACCCCTTCGGTAAGGTAAACGGCACCGATTTTCCCCTCGATTATCCCTTTCTGCATGTCTGCCAGCCCCTGGCGGTCCTGGTATGACAGCTGACCTGAGATTCCAAGGTCCCTTACGTCTATAGTTACTTGGCCATCGGACCAATACTTTTCAGACGAGGGATTATCCCGTATCATCTCAAGTTTAGCTTTGATCTCTTGAGGGTCAAGGCTAGTAATATACCCATCGCTAATTGCCAGTTCCAGCAGACTTGCTATCTCGAGTATGGATTCTCGGCTGTCCCTGACTTGGCCCGGGCTGGAGACACGCCCATAGATATAGGCTTGCAGGAAGGGCAGGCTCCTAAGCTCCAGCTCGCCGGGTTTCTTACGGGATAGCTTTCGGGTTTCAATTAGCTGCTGTATTGTCTCCATCGTCCATCTCCTTTAACATATCGAAAAGCGTCGCCGCGATAGACTCGTTTTTCGTCAAGGGCAAGAGGCGATATGGGGCGTAATGCTCGGCAACCCTATCTATCATAAAACTCGGGAGCTCGTCGATTATTCCCGTCATTACGAGATCAACCTGTTCTTTGTTTAGCGTTGTGTCCAGCAATGCCTCTTCTGCCGTTTTCCTGATCCTTATTAAATCGGCTTTAACACCAGGCTTGTCATAGGTGTCTTTCAGGACACGCCGGATTGCTTCTTCTCCATCATCTCCGTATTCTTTTCTAGCCATCGTTTGAATCATCAATGC
>JAZFUA010000086.1:0-6625 GCA_036446975.1 Dehalococcoidales bacterium | reverse complement strand
GTATTAAGCTGGGCGTTGACGGAGAAGACCTGCCTGGAATTATTGATGCGGCAGAATATCTCAGGCGGGCAAATCTCGGTGATCAGATAGAGGTAGGCGATAGAGTCGGCGTGGTCGGCGGCGGTAATGTAGCTATAGATGCAGCCCGTATATCCCTCCGCCTGGGTGCAAAACAGGTAACCATATTCTACCGGCGTACCCGTGCCGAAATGCCAGCCAATCCCGAAGAGATTGAAGCGGCCATCGAGGAAGGCATCGAAATACTCTACCTGGCGGCTCCTTCCAAAGTTACCCGCGAGGGTAAGATACTGAAACTGGATTGCCAGCGTATGGAGCTGGGAGAGCCGGATGCCAGCGGTCGCAGGCGACCGGTACCTATAGATGACAGCAACTTTATCACTGAAATGGTCACTCTTATACCTGCCATCGGTCAGCGCCCCCTGATCCCCGATACTTTTGGTGTTGAAACCGGGCGGGGGAATGTCGTGGTTGTATCTGACGACATGATGAGTAACCGGGAAGGCGTTTTTGCCGGGGGTGACTGCGTTAAGGGGCCTGCTACCGTAATCGAAGCCATAGCAGATGCCAGAAAAGCGGCGGAAGCCATTGACCGTTATCTTGGAGGTGAGGGAGACATCAATGAGTCGCTCGTGCCCGGAGAAGAAGCGGATACCTGGCTGGAAAAGGATTCACCCGAAGAAAAGATGGCTGTTTTCAATTATCTACCCCAGGAAGAAAGAGTGACTAATTTTGATGAGGTTGAGTACGGGATGCCACCAGAAATTGCCGAAGCGGAAGCCCAGCGCTGCCTCAAATGCTACGTTATCACGCCTCCGGGTGAGCAGTTACTGGAGGAAGCTAATTGCCAGTTCTGCGGTGCCTGCGTGGACGCCTGCCCTACCGGAGCCCTTTTCGAGAGCGGTTATGACAGGACCGTAAAGCCGGACAGGAAAGTCACCACCATATGTCCTTATTGTGGTGTCGGCTGCCAGCTTATCCTGGATGTTAAGGACGAGAAGATTGTCCGGGTATTTCCCGACCCCAATGGACCCGCCAACAAGGGACAGGCATGTGTAAAGGGAAAGTTCGGCCTGGACTTTGTCAACAATGAGGAGAGACTGACAACTCCCCTTATCAGGGATGGAGAAAAAGGGGAAGGCAAGTTCAGAGAAGCCAGCTGGGAGGAAGCTCTAGGTCTGGTAGCTGAGAAACTTGCCGAGATAAAGGAAAAATCCGGCCCTGACAGCCTGGCTTTTCTCTCCTCAGCCAAGTGTACCAACGAAGAAAACTACCTGATGCAAAAATTTGCCCGGGCGGTGATAGGTACCAATAACATAGACCACTGCGCCCGTCTCTGACATTCTCCCACGGTGGCCGGTTTGGCCACCACATTCGGCAGCGGAGCAATGACTAATTCCATTTCTGAAATCAAGGATGCGGACTGTATATTCATAATCGGTTCCAACACATCCGAGAGTCATCCCGTTATCGCCCTTGAGGTTTTGGATGCGGTAAGGTACAACGGGGCGAAACTGATTGTTGCCGATCCGCGAAAGATAAGGATGACCCAGTTTGCCGATACCTGGCTACAGCAGATACCGGGTACGGATGTTGCCCTTATCAACGGCTTGCTCAACATTATTATATCGGAAGGCCTGTATGACGATAATTTTATCAAAGACCGAACCGAGGGCTTTGAAGAGCTAAAAGAGTCTGTTAAAGAATATGGTCCAGCGGTAGTCAGCCGGATTACCGGGGTACCAGAGGATAAATTGCGTGAAGCGGCTCGTACCTACGCCCAGGCAGACAAGGCAAGCATACTTTTCTGTATGGGTATTACCCAGCATACCACCGGCACTAATAATGTTTTGGCTCTGGCAAACCTGGCAATGGCAACCGGTAATGTCGGCAAGGAAAGCAGCGGGGTCAACCCGTTACGGGGACAGAACAATGTTCAGGGCGCCTGTGACCTGGGAGCTTTGCCAAATGTCTTTACCGGCTACCAGTCAGTGGCGGACGATGCTGCCAGAAAGATATTTGAAGAAGCCTGGAAGACAACCCTCTCACCTGTTCCGGGACTGACTATTGTGGAGATAATGCACGCGGCGGATGAGGGAAAGATAAAAGGTATTTATGTAATGGGAGAAGACCCCGTTATGTCTGACCCCAATAGCACAAAGGTAAGAGAGGGCCTGAAGAATCTTGATCTCCTGGTTGTCCAGGATATTTTCCTGAGCCAGACCGCTCAATATGCTGATGTAGTTTTACCCGGAGTGAGCTTTGCGGAAAAGGACGGCACTTTCACTAATACAGAGCGAAGAGTCCAGCGAGTGCGCAAGGCGATTGAGCCGGTGGGAGACAGCCGGCAGGACTGGATAATAATCTCCGAGATAGCCAGCAGACTGGGTTATCCGATGGAATATGATAGCCCGGAGCAAATAATGGAAGAAATAGCTTTGCTCACTCCTGTCTACGGGGGTATAAGCTATGCCAGGATTGATAAAGATGGTCTGCAATGGCCCTGTCGAACCAGGGACGACGAGGGGACGAAATATCTGCACAAAGGGCAGTTTTCTCGCGGTCTGGGTAAATTCCAGCCTGTTCAGTACGTTGAAGCCTTCGAACTGCCCGATGAGAGCTATCCGGTTATCCTGTCAACAGGAAGAATACTCTACCAGTTTCATGGTGGAAATATGAGCCGGCGTTCAAAGGGGCTTGCCGAAATAAGCCCTGAAGCCGAGGTTGAGATTCATCCCGAAGATGCTGAAAAGATGAAGGTGTCCAATGGAGACATGGTTGAACTCACCTCCAGGCGGGGGACGATTGTCAGCAAGGTAAAAATAACGGACAAGTCCCCGGTGGGCGTTGCTTTTATGAGCATGCATTATAAAGAGGCGCCGGTAAATGTGCTCACCCCTGATGCCCTTGATTCGGTGGCTAAAATCCCGTCATATAAGGTAAGCTCAATACAGATAAAACCCAAATCACCAAAGAGCAGCGATAAATAACCTGATTCGATAGCTGAGAATTCAGCTATCGCTATGTCAAGCTAACCTTTCCGTCTCGATAATCGAAAAAAAGAGGTTAAGATTATAATAATAGATATGGAGCATCATACCCCTCGGAAGACTCACTGGTAAAAGGCACCAGTCCGTCCGGCAAAATCCGTGAGCGTATAGATGCTTATATGGGTTATGTGGGCCCCGCTTGCCCCAGTTTTTACCCGAGCAAGCCGATGATAAGCCGACCCTGGAGGCGAAACGTTATATTGATGAGATAAAAAAGCTGGACCTGCCTGAAGAGGATATAGATAATTTGCCGGGTAACAACGCCGCCAGGCTGCCGTGTATCTGACATATAACGGCACTTCAAGGTTTGACCGGATAACAAGACAGTTCAGCTTATTCCCTGCCAAATGCAACCTTGTAGCACCTTAATTGCAAAAATATTTGTTTTATGTTATACTGGTTAGTAAGTTCCAGTTTAGGTTATAACAAGCGTCTCGGAAGCTGATAACATAAAGTTTTCTTAAGTATTGGATGGCCCGAACTCTAACTGACTAAAAAGAGAGGAGGTCATCCAATGAGTTTTCAGGACAAGTCCATCCAGTGCTCCGATTGCGGAACAGCATTTACGTTCAGCGTTGAGGACCAGGAGTTTTTCCAGTCCAAAGGCTACACCAACGAGCCGAAGCGTTGTCCGGAATGCCGCAGGGCAAGAAAGGCAGAACGTGACGGCAACAGCTACGGAGCCCCACGCCAGATGTTCCCTGCGACCTGCGCCGAGTGCGGAAAAAGCACCGAAGTCCCGTTTCAGCCGCGTGGCGACAGGCCGGTTTACTGTAGCGAATGCTATCAAAAAGTTCGACCAAATAGATAAGAAAGGTTAAGCCGGAAGTCGCATCCAGGTCCGGGCAACCGCCCCGGGTGTGACCCCGGTAAATTTGAATTTTGTCTTTAGAAGTATCAATACATGATGGTGAATCACAGGAATCGTTATTGCGCCGTTTCCAAAAGATGGTGCAGGTGAGTGGTGTCTTGCGAGAGGTTAAAGCCAACCGCCATTTCGTATCGAGGGGTGAGGCAGCCCGGATTAAAGCCAAAAAGAGTGCCCAACGAAGGCGGCGACAGGGAGTTTAGTCAAAAGACGGAATAAATCAAGGATAAGAAAAGGAAAGTATGAAAATCTATGGGGGCAATTTATCCTTTGATATTACCGAGAGCCAGATTACCGCAGAATTCGGCACTTATGGCACGGTAGAATCCGTGGCTACTTCTTCCGCCAAGCTCAGCGGGCGGCCCGGGAGCTTTGCGCTCGTGGAAATAACATCAAAATCTGAGGTCGAAGCCGGCCATCGCAGGGCCTAATGGTAAAATGATAAGAGAACGGACTATCGTGGTCAATGAATCGCGTCCCCGCATAGATAATAGAAGTGGGGGTTCCTACGGCAAAAGAAGGAGCGGCTATGGGGACGGTGGTTACGATGGTGATAGAGGAGACCGATCGGGTGGTGGTAAGCAACGGAGATATTAGTCAACCCAACGACTTGAATTAGTACTGGCAGTTGTATATGCCTTTATTGACTCGTCTGTCTCAAATCGGAATAACGTACTCGATTTGGAAAAAGGGGGCACCATGAATATCTATGTAGGTAACTTATCGCTCGAAATAACCGAAGATGAATTGCGTAAAGAGTTCACAGAATTTGGCGAGGTGCTATCCGTAACCATTATGAATGACAAGTATATCGGCAGCGGTCAACAGAATGGCTACGGATATGTTGAAATGGCCTCTAAATCTGAAGGTACAATCGCGATTGCCAATATTGAAGGGAGAAAACTGGGGAACCGGATTGTAGTCGTCGTCGAAGCCCTTCCTCTCTCAGATAAGCACGGAACGGCTCCCGTCAATGTCAGAAATAGTAGCCGATTAAATAAAAAAAGAGAAAGAAGAGATAGAGTTAATTAAATACCTGTTAGGCAGGTAGTTGATCAACATTTTTTCAAGGAGTTAAATGAATTTCGAAACCTTCAATTTTCATCCGAGCATCATGGCCGGTGTACATGCCCTCGGATATTCCGTACCAACACCAATACAACAAAAAGCCATCCCACCCATTATGCAGGGACGCGATATCATTGGTTTAGCCCAGACCGGAACAGGTAAGACAGCCGCTTTCGTGCTGCCTATTCTGGAACGTCTGCGCTCAGGCCCACGAGGATGTATCCGGGCTCTGATAATTTCACCCACCCGCGAACTGGCCGAGCAGACCTGCGAGGTTATCACCAAACTGGCGATTAAAACCGACTTGCAGAGCGTTTCTATCTATGGCGGGGTGAGCATGGAACAACAAAATCGGAAGCTGCGCAGCGGCGTGGAAATCGTGGTAGCCTGCCCCGGCCGGCTCCTCGACCACCTCTGGAAGGGTACGATAAGTCTGCCGGAACTGGAAATCCTCGTCATCGATGAGGCCGACCGTATGTTTGATATGGGCTTTCTGCCTGATATACGTAAAATTCTGGGGTGTATCCTGCACAAACACCAGACATTACTTTTCTCGGCCACCATGCCCACCGGTATCCGGCGCCTGGTGAGTGACATCCTGAACAACCCGGTCACAATTCAAATAGACCACACCATGCCGGCAAAAACGGTGTCGCATGCCCTGTACCCGGTACAACAGCACCTCAAAACAAACTTGCTGAAGGAAATTCTCAATAAAATCAAAACGGATTCGGTGCTTGTCTTCACCCGCACCAAACACCGGGCTGAACGTGTGGCGCAGCAACTGGTTAGAGCCGGCTTTCGGGTAACCTCATTACAAGGAAACCTGTCCCAGAACCAGAGGCAGACCGCGATCAGGGGCTTTCGTAACGGCTCGATTAAGATTATGGTGGCGACAGATATCGCTGCCCGCGGTATTGATATATTGAGTATTTCCCACGTCATCAATTACGATATGCCCGAAAGTACGGATGACTACATCCACCGAATCGGCCGTACCGGCCGGGTCGATAAAAATGGTGCGGCATTAACATTCGTGACCAATGTTGATGCGGGTAAGATACGGGCTCTTGAACAGCTTCTTGACGCGCCACTGGAGCGTCTGACACTTCAAGGCTTTGATTACACCAAGCCTGCGCCGGACATAGAATCACGCTTTTCGCAACAACCACGACGGCGTGTCGTACGAAGACAAGAGAGTGGGAAACAAATGGCTATAAAGTAGAATATACCGCTGCTGGCCAACTGTAGTATCCTTCTAGTGTGACAAATGAAGCCTCCCTAACCGGGGGCTTTTCTTTATGAGTCTCTAAACTCAATCGTCTTCTGCGGAACCACTACCACCACGGCGTCAGTGCAGGTGAAGCGACGAGAAGCGACCGGTCTATTGCAGAGGTGTCAGGACAACCGCAAATCGCCATCGTTCTTCTCAGCTCATCGGTAACGAAACCGATAAACTCTTCGACACCTATGGCTCCCCCGGCGCCTGATGCCAGCAACACCGAGGTCGCAAAGCCAACTGCCTTGGCTCCCAGTGCCAGCCCTTTGAAGGTATCATTTCCCGTTCTGAAGCCGCTGTCTACCAGCACAGTGAGCCGGTTGCCCACAGCCTTGACGACCT